>NZ_KQ968489.1:0-77984 GCF_001578585.1 Sutterella sp. KLE1602 | reverse complement strand
AGATTGATAAGTTATTTCCTAACTATTCCTATGTAACATCCATGATTTTGATCTGCGGCTTCATCCTGACGGGGATTCTCAAGGCCAAGCCCGCCATGGCTACGTTGGGCGATCCGACGATTTGGCTCAACGTGTCGGCCTTCATCATGGCGTCGGCGATGGTGAAGACGGATTTGGTGAAACGAGCCGCGCTCTGGCTGCTGATTCGCTTCGGCAAGAATGCCGGCATGATCTTCATCACTTTTTTGGCCATCAACATCGTGCTCGCAGCCTTCGTCAACGCAACGGCCGCGAAGGCCGCGCTGATGATGCCGCTCTTCATGGTGGTTTCCGCAGTGTACGGCGCGCCGGGAACGGAAACGACCAACAATTTCGCCCGCAATCTCGTGCTTCACAACCTGCTGATGATCAATGCGAGCTGCAATACGTTCATGACGGGGTCGGGTGCGAACCTTCTCGGCGTGGCGCTTCTTGCCGGCGCGGGCGTTCAGATCTACTACTTTGACTGGTTCATGGCCGGCTGGCCGCTCGTGCTCGCTTTCGGCCTCATTTCCTACGCAATCGGCGTGCGCTTCGTCTTCCCGGTTTCTGCCGAGGATCGACAGCCCAAGCTCTCCGGCGGCCGCGAGGCCCTTGTCAAGGCCTATCAGGCGCTCGGTCCAGTCAAGCTCAACGAAGTCAAGGCCTTCGTCGTCTTCATGCTCGTTCTCATCGTTTGGGCGACGGACAAGCTGCACGGCATGAATGCCACGGTGGTGGCCATTCTCGGCGCGGTGGTGATGCTAGCCCCTCAGTTCAAGCTCCTCAATTGGAACGATGTCGACATTCCATGGCACCTGATGCTCTTCTCAGCCGGCGCATACACGCTGGGTGCCGGACTTAAGGCGACGAAACTCATGGACGTGCTCACCAATCAGCTCATGACCGCGCTCGGCATGGAAACGATGAGCTACTTCGAACTCTATGCCGTGCTCACCGCCATCTTCATCGCCAGCCACTTCATCTTCCAGTCGAAGAACATGAGAACGCTGATTTTCATGCCGATCGTGATCGGCGTGGCGCAGACACTTCATATGGAGATTCTGACGCTCGCCATGCCCGTGGCGCTCTGCATCAACTGCTGCTGGTCGCTTCCGTTCAACGCCAAGCCCAACGCGATGCTCTACGGCACGAACAAGTACACGATGGGCGAATCCTTCCGCTACGGCTTCGTGATGTCCGTGCTCTACTGGGTTCTGCTTCTCATCGCCGGCGCCACTTACTTCACTTGGCTCGGCATCAGTCCCGGCTTCTTCTGACAAATCCTTGACCGAATCAACGGCGACGCCTTTTCCGAGGTCGTCGCCGTTTTGTTTTGCGAGGACGAGATTGCCCGGACGCGGAGCGGAGCGGGGCGTGCGTCGGCGTTGGGCTTTGAAGGCGCGTTGTTCCCGGAAGGAAGCGCGCCGGATGTCCGCAAGATCGGTACGGCCGCAGGTCGAGTCAAGACAAAGCAAGGCTCTGGTGGTTGACGCCTGACGCAGGGAGTGCCATCCTGAGGACGGCCTTCAATTCGGAGGCGCCCAATCGAGTGAAAACCGGAAAGCCATTCGGGCGACGAAGCCGGTGAATGGTTGCTGCGCTCAAAATGGCGGAGGGCCGAAGAAGGGAGAGGCAGGGATCAAGGAGGACAGGCGCGGCTGGAGGGGAACGCCGGGGAGGGGATGGCGCAAGGCTTGAGCGTCTGATGTTCCGGTTTGAGAGATAGGTGTGCCGCTTTGAGATGACAACAGGTTCGATTTGAAGGATGCGAGCCTCCAGGGGGTTCGCGCGGACGTGGGGCCGGAGCGTCGTGGTACGGCGCGGGAGTGTCGTGACTTCTGCCTGCGGACATGAAAAAGAGGCCCGCTGAAGATCGGCGGGCCTTTCAAGGAGGGGCAGTAGACCGGGCCGGATTGCAAACGGCCCGGTCTTCTAAGGAGAGCGTTACATTCCGACCACGGACTTGGCGGCCTTGAGATAGTTGGTGTTGGGCATTTCGGCGATGCCGAGCGCCTCAACCGCGCCCTTCATGGCGGCATAATCTTCGCTTTCGCAGCAGGCCGTTTCAACCATTGCGCCGTTGAACCAGACCTTGGCGTACTCGCAAATGACGCCGTTCACGCTGAAGCCGAAGCGCTTTTTTTCGACGGTCACCAGAGCCATGTCGGGATGGGCCTTGACCATGGCGCAGAATTCATCGAACGAGTAGCCGTCCTTCTCAAGGTGCATCTCCACCTGAAGATGGCGGAGAATTTCAGAGAGCTCTTCGCGCTTGACCGGGAACTGGAATTTGCCGCGGGGCTGGAACACTTCGAAGCCTTCGGGCGTTTGCGCGACCTTTGTCTTGATGTCGAGCAGGCCGTCGCGAACCTTGACGTTTGCTTCGTTGGTGTTCTTCGAGAGGATGTATGTTTCGGGCGGCATGACGCGGGCTTTGAATAGCTGAGCCTTGCAGCACCACATGTGCTCGATCACGCCTTCGATGATGTCCTTGCCGAAGACGCGGAATTCAGCGCGCGGGACGATTTTCGCGGCTTCTTCAGCCGAGGTGGCGACGTTTTTTGCGTAGGAATCTGCCATGATGAGCTCCCTTACTTGTTCCAGGTGGTGTAGGGGTGGGCAACGAGCATCGAGTTGTAGTACCGGGGATCGCCGGAGACCTCCTCGCCGATCCAGGACGGCTTCTCAAAGGCCTGGTCTTCGGACTTGAGCTCGATTTCGGCCACGATCAGACCTGCGTTGACGCCGAAGAATTCGTCGATTTCCCAGACGAATTCGCCCATCGGAATCTTGTATCGGACCTTTTCAATGACGGGCTGTTCGGCGAGGTTGTCGAGCATCGTGATGCAGTCGTCATAGGGAATCGGATATTCAAATTCCATGCGCGTCACGCCGACCGTGGGACCCTTGACCGTCATGAAGGCTTTGTCGCCGACGGTACGGATGCGCACCGTGCGCTCCTTCATGCTGTTGAGATAGCCCTGGCGATAGCGTGTGCCTTCGGCGAGCTTGCGCCACTCGTCGCCGACGACGAGGAATTTGCGTTCAATTTCCTTAGCCATGATGCGTGTCCTTTCGAGGATGATTCACTGATGAACAAGGAGCGGCGGCCTGCGTACCGCGGCCGCTGCCGGATCTGAATCTATTGTTGATCATTGCGATCTCAAAGGAAAATCGTGTTTTAAGATCGATCTCATAAGGAAATGTTATGGATTTGCGCGGGTTCGCGTCCCTTTTGCCTAAGATCGTAGAACGGAAAAGGAAGGCAAGGGAGGAACGAATGTCGTTGATTCAGATGGCGGGTGGCATTGCGCTTTTGCTCTGGGGAACCTACATGGTCAAAACGGGGATGCTGCGTACTTTCGGCGTCAAGCTTCGCGAATTTCTGGCGCATCGCCTGCAAAACCGCGTGGCGGGCGGGCTTGCGGGCATGGTGCTTGCCGCCCTGCTGCAAAGTGCGACGGCGGGCAGGCTGATCATTGCCGGCCTGCAGTCCGAAAGGCTCGTCACGACGCCCATGGCTTTTTCTGCGATTCTGGGCGCAGATCTCGGCAGTGCCGTGATGAGCAGGCTTTTGACTCTTGACCTTTCCTTCCTATCGCCGCTGCTTATCTCTGGCGGCACGATTTTGTTTTTCCGAGGCCGGGCCGATACCCGGACGGGACAGTTCGGCCGCATCGTCATCGGATTCGGATTCGTGATGCTCGCGCTCCAGCAGATCGTGGCGTCGACCATGCCGCTGAGAACGAGCCCCGACCTGATGGTGCTCTTCGAGCACATGACGCAAATGCCGGCGATGGCACTGCTTCTCGGGATGGTGCTCGGCTTCGCGTGCTTCTCGAGTCTTGCCGCGGTCATCATCACGCTCGGACTGGTCTCGGGCGGGATGATCCCGGTGAGTACAGGCTTGTGGATGGTGCTCGGCGCCGAGGTTGAAAATACGCTTCTGGGCGTCATGGCCTCGATGATGGTGAGCCGCAAACGGTGCCTCGGAGCGCTCGCCAACGCGCTCTGGCGCACGGCCATGATCGGGCTCGCGGCCGCGGCGCTCGTTTGGGTGCCGGAGATCCCGGCCTTCTTTGCGGGGCTTGAGGACTCGCCCATTTACTTTCACGTCGCATTCAACGCTTGCGTTTGTCTTCTGGGCCTGCCGGCGGCCGGCATTCTTGGACGCTGCACCGAACGCCTGATGCCCGGTGACGATGCGTCCGAAGAGGAAGAGGAGGACTTCACCCGCACGGCCGGGCTTTTCTCCAAGGAAAGTCTCATGGGCAGCGCCGTGTCGATTCAAAGAGCCGAAACCGAAATTCTTCGCCTTGTCAAGGCGGTTTACACGCTCTGGCAAACGCTCGGCGCGATGCTCGGCACGAATCCGCCCAAGGGCGACATCATGATGCTCCTTGATCAAAAGGCTCATCTTGCGGTTCAATGTACGACGATCAGCCGCTACCTCGGCCTTGTCATGCGCGGAGGCCTCACGCAGGAGGAGGCTTGGCGCTGGCAGTACCTCAAAAACTTGAACGCGTCTCTCGGACAACAACTCGAAGTGGTCGATCAGATCGTCAGGCTCACGGACGACAAGAAGTGTTCGAGGCACCGCGCCTTCACTTCGGAGGGTCTTGTTGAGCTCGAAGACCTTCACGGCCAGGTGCTCGCTTCGATCGGTACGCTTGGAAAGCTCATTTCGTCGACCGATCCGGTCGAGCGGCAAGCCCTTGGCCGCACGCTGCAGGAGACGCGCGGGCACCTGATTCAACTGAGCTATGAGCGGACGGAACACCACATGCTGCGCGTCTCTCGAGGTGAAACAGGCGCCGTCGAAACGAGTGCGCTTCACCTGGAGCTCCAAACGCTCTTCATTCGGTTTGCTGGTCTGGTGTGTACGTCCGTCAATATCGAGGCACAAGCCTGAGGAAGTGGAGAGATTGCTCACCCGCTTCTTGAAGGGGACGGAACCGTCGAATCCATGATCCGAATGTCTGTTTCGGTCGGAGGTTCCCCTGCGACCTGTAGGTTGAGTGTTGAGCGTGTGCCTCAAGCTCTATCCGTGAATAGTGACTTTCCTGTGGTCTTCAAGTGGGACACCAAGAGCGTAGGGTTCGTTTTTGGTGTTCGAGTCGCAAAACAGCAACCTTGAGGTGAGAAGGTGAGCGCCGCGCGTCGAGTGACTTATGGGTTCTGGTACAATGAGAACCAAGCGATAAAGCGACCTACAACCACATAGTAGTCCGAGCGCGATACCTATGCGTAATGAAATGATACTATTGCCCCCCCCCCGGCGTGTACTTGATTTAATTCCCTTAGCGTCTCTTGCTAGCTCTTGCAAGGGTATTGACGCGCACGAACAAATCGCTCATGAATCCACGCTCGGGATTCTGTCTACGCTATGACGACGCAGTACCTTTCGTCTCCGAAGGCACTGCGTTTGTATCTTAAGGAGAACCGAACTCCGTTCGGTTTTCATGCAGTCCAATTCGGGAACATGCACGCCTGGTGCATCGGCTCTCTCCCGATTCTCACCAAACAGTTCAATCCCAACTTCAAGACGAAGTTCTTCGTCTTGAACGTTCCGCTTGCCTCGGTAGCTCGTCACAGTCCGGCCGTCAACCCGGTGTCGACCAGCAGCCCGCGCACTTCGCGGCTGTACCTCAACATCGGTTCACTCCCTTATTTCGACAACGGTTCGGGTATTCCTCGCGTAGCCAAAGAGCTCTGCCACCAGGGCTTGCTGAGGGAAGACGTCGAGTGCATCCCCGTCTATCCGGAGCCGCGCAGCGGCACCTACCGCATCCCTTTGGCTTGGCTAAAGGAACGCCAGTGGCTCCATTTGTCCAAGACGCTCTCGACCCTGTCTCAAAAGGGTGACGAGGATCCGGTCGTCACGGTTCAAAAAGGCGACTGGTTGATTCACACGATGGTCAACCGCAATGAAATCGCCTTCATGCAGAGCTGGATGGACGATTTCCGTCGGAAGGGCGGCAAGGTCGGCTTCGTTCTGCACGATCTCATCCCCGAAAACCATCCTGAGTTTTACCGCAATCGCGACGTCGTCCAGTTCCGTGACTGGTTGTCGCAAATCGGGCGCTACGACGGGATCTTCGCCATCTCACAGGCAACCCAAAACGACTACCTGCAGTGGTGTCGCGCGCATGGCGTTGACACGCATCCACCGGTCAAGTTCTTCCACTTGGGCGCGAATTTCAAGACTTCGGGAGCCGCAACGAGCGCTTCAACACTGCCTAAGCCGTTGGACGACTGCATTCCGTACTTCCTCATGGTCAGCACGTTGGAGCCGCGCAAGGGGCACGCTCAGGTGCTCGACGCCTTTGAGCGCCTGTGGTCTCAGGGCATCAACGTTCGTTGCGTGTTCGTCGGACGAGAAGGCTGGAAGGTGAGGGATCTCACCCGCCGCATTCGTCAGCACAAGGAATTGGGGCAGCGCCTGATTTGGTTGGACCGTGTTTCCGACGATGAACTGACCTCAATTTACCGAGGTTCCAGAGCCGTCATCGTGGCCTCCAAAGCGGAAGGCTTCGGTCTTTCCGTCGTTGAGGCCTTGTTCCACCAAAAGCCGCTCGTGCTTTGCGACATTCCGGTCTTTCGAGAAATCGCCGGGGATAGCGCCTTCTACTTCACGGGCGCAGATGCCGAAGGGTTGTCCCAATCCATGCTCGACGCGCTTCACAGCCACGTCATTCCGCAACAGATACGCCCGCTTACGTGGGCTGAAAGTTTCGATCAGTTTTTCAAATTAGTCAAAGGATTAGCGTCATGACCCATCTCAAACCCGTCATCTTATGCGGCGGATCCGGAACGCGTCTCTGGCCGATCAGTCGTTCTGACTATCCGAAGCAATTCGTCAACTTCCCCAAGGGCGGCGAAATGGTCAACAGCCTGTTTCGTTACGCCGTCAGACGCATTCATTCGCAAATCGAAGGCGTCAAAGTTCTCCCGCCCGCGATCATCGCGTCTTCGAACTATCGCTTCTTTGTGAAGGAACAGCTTCAGGACGGAACGAAGGATGCGGACATTTTCCTTGAGCCTATTGGCCGCAACACGGCGCCGTCGCTCACCATGGCCGCTCTCATGCAGCAAGACGATCCGATTCTGGTTGTGCTGCCTTCCGACCAAGCCATTGATGATGTGAAGCTCAATGAAGCCATTGCACGTGCCGTTGAGGCGTGCGAAGCCGGTGAGATCGTGCTGCTCGGCATCAAGCCGACTTATCCGGAAACGGGATACGGCTACATCAAAACGGTCGATGCGCCTTCTGAAGAATTGCCCGTCGCCGTTGATTGCTTTGTCGAAAAGCCCGATCTTGAAACGGCCAAAACCTATCTGGAGGCGGGTACCTATCTGTGGAATTCGGGCATCTTCATTCTGAAGGCGTCGACGTGGCTCAAAGCGCTCAATGTCTGTCGTCCGGACATTGCAACGACGGCCGGTGAGGCTTGGAGCAAGAGGACTTCTCTTTCCGACAACGAAATCACGGTGGCCCGCGAGGATTTCCTGCAAATCCCGTCGGAGTCCGTCGACTTTGCCGTGCTTGAGCACTGTGCGGAAAAGAACATTCCGCTCAAGGTCATCGCTTTTTCTGGGAAATGGACCGATCTCGGGTCTTGGAAATCCGTCTTCGATGCCATCCCGAAGGACGACGAAGGGAACTTCACGGTCGGCAATGTGGTGAAAACGGATACCAAGAATTCGCTGGTCGTGTCGACTTCCCGTCCCGTCGTGACCAACGGTGTTGAGAACATGGCCGTCATAGAAACCAGTGACGCCGTTCTGGTTACGGAGTTGTCCAAGTGCCAGCAGGTCAAGGAGCTGGTTGCGCAGCTTAAGCAGCAAGGGTTCCGACAGGCTGGTGAACATCGCAAGGGACGCCGCCCTTGGGGATGGTACGACGCGATTGACGAGGGTAATGGCTTCAAGGTCAAGCGCATTGTCGTGAATCCTGGTTGCAGTCTCTCGCTTCAGCGTCATCAGCATCGTGCGGAGCATTGGACGGTTGCTTCGGGAGAGGCTCTTGTGCAGGTTGGTGAAACGTTAAAGGTTGTCCATACGAATGAGTCTGTTTTCATTCATCAAAAAGAGATTCATCGACTGACCAATAAAACAGATGTGCCGCTTACTTTAATTGAAGTTCAAATCGGGAAGTGTTTTGAGGATGATATAGAGAGAATTATTGACAATTATGGTCGGTGCTAGTAATCAATTAGAGTGATATGTGATGTACTGACTATCCTGTTCCGGACGATTTAATTAAGTTTTACATGGTTGATACAGATAACCGAGTATGTACAAAGATGAAAAGCAGATTTATGGATTGGTACCAGTTGTACAAACGGGATTTTTCAGAAGAATATGCTAGCAATCTTTTAAATGGGGATAAAAATTCCGACTTCTTTGCGACTAATTCTCGCAATCATATTTCCATAGAATTTATTAATAGAATAAAAAGTCCGAAAATATTCCAGTTTAGCTACTATCCTGCTATTAATAATATAACAGGGGGAGAGAGACGAATAAATTCATTAAGAAAGATAATGGCAGGATTAGGTTGGAACTTGAGTTCGGGGGGGATTTATAAATTTAGAGAGCGTCATCCGCTAGGCTCCAACTATGTGGAACTCACAAAAAGACAGAATAAGTGGGTAGAAAGTGATTGGCGGGAATGGGAAATACGACTAGGGTACGCTGTACTAGCAAGTGATTTCGACCGTGGTCAGCTTAAACAAATTTTCAACGTGATAAATCCCGATGTTTTATTAATCGAACATCCTTTTTTATGGCCAATAGTAAAACATCTATTCCCTAAAGTACCAGTTATTTATGATAGCCACAATGTAGAGTGGCAGTTAAAATCCAATTTCTTACAAGGCGACACATCGGCAGAGGAGATTGTTAATTTCTATGAGCTCGTAGAAAGGGATCTTGTTAGAAATTCTTCTCTTGTATTTTGTTGTTCTGATTATGATTTTAGTGTGTACAAATCTTTAACCGAGAATCTAATTCTGATTCCTAATGGTGCAAATAACCCAACTACGGTTGTTTCTAAAAGGGTAGAAAATATTGACATTGTTGCGGATAGGTTCAATATTATTTATATAAGTAGTCCGCACTTACCTAATTGGACAGGGGTTGAGGACTTTGTTCTTCCTGTTATGAAACGTTATGAGCACGGCAATAAAATAAATTTGATTTTAGCAGGCGGAATATGTTCATTCTATGAAGAATATTGTAAAAGAAAAGGAAAATTGTCAAACGTAACGACGATAAATTCTTTTAGTGACGAGGAAAAGGCATACTTATTTTCGATATCATCATTGATTATCCTACCAATTGTAAGCGGGGGAGGGACAAATTTAAAGACGGCTGAAGCTCTGCTTTCAACGAAAAGGATACTTGCAAGCGAAACTGCTTTTAGAGGTTTTGAGGTTTTCAAAAATTCCAAAGGTGTTTCGGTTGTAAAAAACGATAATTTTGCCGATGCATTTGATCAGATACTGTCTGAGGAATCGAGTGCTGACCAAGGTTCGTATGAACGACCTGAATGCCAAGTTGTTAGTTGGGATTCAATTGTAGGTCAAGCAATTTCTGACATTAATAAATTAATAATTCGAAAGGTTGAACATGAATAAGCCCAAATTATCATTTGTTGTTGCAATATATAATATTCAAGAGTTTCTTCCCGGTTGCTTGAAAAGCCTTGTTTCTCAAACAGAAAAGGAGATTGAATTTATACTTGTTGACGATGGTAGTACGGATCTATCATCAAAAATCGCAGATGATTTTGCAAAAACTGATGCTAGAATTAAGGTGATACATTTGAAGTATAACAGGGGATCGTTAAATGCTCGTTTGGTAGGAATCAGAGAGTCTTTGGGCGACTGGATTTGTTTTGTTGATGGCGATGATTGCCTAGGATACCCCGATGCAGCAAAGGATCTCATTAATTTGATGCGGGAATACGATGCCGATATCTTGAGGTTTTCTACTGAAGCTAGGAAACTAGATGGAACACAATGTGATTTTTGGCGGGGAGACTATTTGGGATCTATTAATGGATCTCTAAGAATTAATAGGGCGTGTTTTGTAAATTATCAATATTCTTGGGAGATTTGGGGTAAATGCTATAGAGCTAGTCTCCTGAAGGGGATATTGCCAAAAATAAGAAATGAGCGATTGTCCGCCGCCGAAGATGTATATTTATATTTCATGATTACTACAGTAGCTGAGACATTTGTGTCGGTTAGGTCTAAAGCTATATATATTTATATGGTCGGTAGTGGAATAACATCGGCTAATATTTGCACGGATAAGTTTATAAATAACTTTGCAAAAGAACCAATTATTTGTAAATGGTTGCGTGACTACTTGCAAAAAACTGAGTGTGGGGCGGACTTTAATGACTCTTTGGATCAGTTGCTTCATCATCTGACGGATAATCAGATCAACAGGCTTAGCGATATTGATATAAATGATTGGCCTAAATGTATTTATGCGCTTTCGGATAATGTTTGTTCGGAGGTGATTTTTGAATGTCTAAATAGGCGAATGAGGTTGAAAGAAGGGAAAATAAAGATAGACCAAGCTTGGATTCTTGATTCGATGAGAGAACAAAATCTCAGTCACGCTCCGTTTAACAGACTTTTAGAGCGAGTTTCAAGGATAAAGAATGGATTTATAAGAAAAAAAATAAGGAAGATTCTTCTACGGTGGTCTCGTTGACATTTCATGGTCCAAACTCAATAAGAAATTTAAAAGTCTGTGCGATTTTAGTTACGATTTATAATGTCGTTTGCTATAAGTAGGTTCTCGACGAGACATGCTCCTCATGGCTGTTAGTGGCCAGGGGAGCGTTTTAGTGACAATTCATGAGATCGCCCTAGGGGGCGTGTTGGTCGATGGTTTGCGTGAAAGAAAAGTTTCGTTCAGACGGCATTCAGTGCCCCGTCATGCGCCGGATGCGTCCCGGCAAGGCCCCGGCGTCGACCGTCACGCCCGACCTTGCCGGCAAGGTGTCGCTGCCTTGGTGAACCGGCAAATGGGTAAAAACGCGCCTCGCCCTTGAGGCGAATTTAAATGAGACTGCCTCCAAATTAGGCACAGGTGTTTCCCCAAACTGTCATAAGCTTGACGCAACGTTACTCAAAAAGGATTGCGTCATGCATTATGAACGTCAAAAGGACGGCTCCTCCTGGCTCTTTTTCGAGCGGGTGGCGCCCCGCATTCGCCGAAAGCTTGCGCTTGTGCGGTTTGATGCCGATGCCGGCACGTTCGGGCCCGTGGAGCGGCTTGATGCAACGGACGAGGAGCTTGAACTCGTCAAGGTGCGGATGGCGTCGATACGTCCTCCGAAGACGGACGAGCGGGCGCGCACCATGCGCATCGCCGTCATCTGCGAGGGTGAGACCGAAGCCCGCTACCTTGCGGAATTTGCCGCACGGCTCGGACTCTCGGACCGCGTTGAGGTGAGCATTTCGGTCGACAAGGATCCGGCAATCGCCTTCAGGGAGACCGCGCACAAGATGCTCTGGAAGCGTGCGATCGGCGAACCCGTTCATGACGAAGCCTGGCTGGTGTTCGATCGGGATGCCCATGCGGGCTACGGCCATGCGTTCGAGCTCGCGCAGAAGGTGCCGTTCATCAAGACGGCCTTCACGAATCCGTGCATCGAATATTGGTTCCTGCTTCACTTCGACACATTCGACGGGAATCTTTCCTGGGATCAGGAAAGGGAGATCGAAACGACGACGGAGGAGACGGCAGTGTCGGAGACGATCGTCGAAATCGTCAAGCGCATCCGCGTTGAGCGAAAAGCCTCGCCGCTTCTGTGCCTCAATACGCTCAAGCAATATCTGCCGGGCTACGAGAAAAACGGCGACGAGGTCTACAAGCACCTTTGTCAGCATGTGGGTCGCGCCTGGCAGGCGGCAAAGGAAAGGCCGTCGCCCGCAGGCGCATACGGCTCGGATATGCCGCTTCTCATCGACAGGCTCTGCGAAATGGCGGGCCTGACGCACGAAGAGGCCTTTGAGGCGGCGCACGGTCCGGTGAACGGGCGCACGATCGAAGTGCCCAAAACCGAGGCGAAGACGCCGAACAATACTGGGAATGAACCCGAAAAGGCTCCCGATCAGCCCACCGAGCCTGTTGCGAAGACCGCAAGGCGTTCGTCGCCCAACGTCTGCAGAATGGCGGCGCTCAACGTCGTGCGGGCTGCCGGCATTGCGCGGACCGGCGCCGACGAGTTTGTCGCCGCACAAATCGACCGCGACGAGTTTCTCAGGGACCTTGAGACGCTCGAGCGGCATTTCCTCACGGACGTGCCGTGGCATCGGTACTCGGACATCGATCGGGCGACGGAAGGCTCGCAGCATCTCATCAGCGTCCAGATGACGTATCTCGCGACGTCGCTCGGGCACATGAGCCTCAACGGCGTCTCGCTCTTCAAGCAGGTGAAGACGGTCATCAAGGTGATTGCGGCGTTGAGATGCTTTGCCCTCTGGGTTCGGTCTCTTGAGTGAAGCGCCTCCGCCGGCAATAAAAGATCCGATTGGTCAAGAATGCGTCAACCGCCCGATCTTCACCTCATCGGGCACGACCTTTGCGCCGCCTCTGACGTAGATGGCAAAGAGGCTTCGCATCCACTGCATCGCCGGATCTGCGGACACTCGCCGATGCCAGATGAGTGCAGGTTCAAGCCAAGGCACTCCTTCGGCGCGTCCGAGTACGGTGAGGGGCTTTTCTTGAGCGAGTACCTTAGCTGTGCGCCAAGGCAGGGTGAGCACTGCATCGGTGGCATGCATGAAGCGTACGGCCCCGAGCCAATACTGCGTCCAGACGACGGTCTGGCCGGCATTCATCGGGATCGGTGCCGGTCCGGGAATGCCTTCAACCGGATTGTCGTGATCCGGATGAACGACGATTTGAATGCGCCGGTAGCGCGAGAGCGCCTGTTTGGAGCAGCAGCCTTCCTTTTCAAGGAGTGATTCGAGCGGGTGGCCCGCTCGCACGACATGGACGTATGGCGTCTTCAGAAGCGGCATGAACTCGAAATCTTCCGGCAACTGGTCGGGCGGAAAGATGCCGAAGTCGACTTCGCCCGCTCGAAGCCGCGTGAAGGTCTGCTCATCGTGAAGCGTCATCGCGATGCCGACTTTCGGAGCCAGTTCCAGAAGCGCGGGCAGAATGGGCTCGATCATGATCGGGCAGGCGTTGTCGAGGCAGGCGATGCGAAAGACTCGGGTGAGGTGCTTGGGATCGAATTTCGGTTCCTCAAAGAGCAGGCGCATGTCTTCGAGCACGCGGCGCGACTGTTCGACGACGGCTTGCGCGCGGGCCGTGGGGGCGAGCCCGCGTCCGAAGCGGCGAAAGAGCGGATCACCGAAAATCCTGCGTGCTTCTGCGAGCGTGCGGCTCGCTTTCGGCAGACTGATCGAAAGGCGCGCCGCCGTCTGACCAAGATGACGCAGTTCGTGGAGCGTGCACAAAAAGAGGCTCTTCTGGAATTTTGGGGAAATTGGGCTTCCCCGTGCTACCAGAGCTAGCCCAGAAACAAAGAGCGCGTTGGATCTTGTATCGTTATAAAAAACAACCCAACGATAGGAGCAACGCGCTATGACGATTCTACCCCACGCAGCCTCCCGTCAACGACCTTCCGCAGACCTGCTTGCGCAAAAACTCGCACCCTGCAACCTCAATCAGATCTTCTTTCCTGGCTACACCGTAGTTGCTAGCGTCCGTACTCAAGAAGGACTCACACTGAAGCTCGAGGCTATGGAACCCGCTATTTGCCCCAAGTGCGGGGAGCCCTGCACCAAGCTCCACGACACCCGATACCGCTTGGTCCGAGACGCGCCGTTCCCCGGCGTTACGGTGGTCTGGCTCTTTGTGCCGATTCGGCGAGTCAGGTGCAAGTGCGGGTGTCATCGCACAGAAACCATTCCTTGGATAGCGCACCACGAACAGTGCACCAACCGATTCATCGCGCTCATTCAAAACCATATGCGGGTTCAGGACGCCTCGACAACGGCTGTCGCCGCGAAATACAACCTCGGTTGGGATGCCGTTCGCCGCTTCGACAAGGAGCAGCTCGAGCCATTCTTCAATGACGTGGACATTCAAGACCTCAGGATCATTGCCATTGACGAGATAGCCATCCACAAGGGGCAGAAGTACGCCACGGTCTTCCTCAGTTACCCGGCAAAGCATGTCTTCGCGGTGGTCGAAGGTAAATCGCAGAAGGCCGTGGAGCCTGTCTTCCAGATGCTTGTCGACCGAGGCCTCAAAGACAAGATCATTGCCGTGGCTTGCGATATGAATGCTGCCTACCCAACCCTCGTCAAGAAGTACCTGCCAAAGGCGGAGATCGTCTTTGACCAGTTTCACGTCATTCAACACTTGAGGGGCGACGTGTTCAAAGAGGCTCGCCAAGTGCAAGCCAAGGAAGTGGAGGCAGAGTTCGGCAAGAATTCGGATCAAGCGAGGGCTACACGGAGGATTCTGCGAACGGCAGCTTGGGATCTGGTGATGCTGGAACACTCACTCACGCCGACTATCCGCGAGCGCCTTGAAGAGATTCGAAAGGCGAACAACCTGATGACAACGATGCTGCCTCTGGCGGACATGGTTCGCTGCATTTGGCATGCCTGGTCGCAGGAGGAAGCTGCGGAGATGCTTGCCGAGAGCATTGAAGCATTTGAGGCTTTGGCACAGGACCATAAATTGAAGAAGGCGGCGACGTTCGCAAGGATGCTGAAGAACCACAGCTTCGGCATCCTGACGGCCTGTAAGCACCGCATCAGCACTGGTCCTCTGGAGGGCGTGAACACTAGAGCCAAGCTCATCAAGCGCATCGCCTACGGCTACAAGAGCTTTGATTACTTCGCCCTGAAGCTCAAGGCCGCCTTCCCCGGCAGAGGTCGTAACCCGTTCCTGCTCCTAGGGGAGTGGACCGCAGTGATCAAGTCACGCCTTTGCCACACAGACCTCGGCATGGAACGAGAGAGACCTCTCTTCTTTAATTACCCGGCGGCGTGAGCCGCCGACAAAAGGCACTCAACTTCATCAGGCGCTGCCTGGTGGAGATGGAGGCCTGTGTGCTTAACGTAGCCTCAAACCAAGCGTTAGGCGCGATTTCGGTAATTAAAAGATGGAACTGTGCGAATCTCTCAACGAGAAGCCGCTCCCGCCTTCTGATGAGGGGGCTGACAAACCCTCATTTCCCCAAAAAGTCGGAAGAGCCTTTTTTTATTTGCCGGTCAGGCGAACCGATCAGGCGCCGAGCTTCTTGCGAAGGAGCTCGTTGACCTGGGCGGGGTTGGCCTTGCCGCGCGTGGCCTTCATGCACTGGCCCACGAGGGCGTTGAAGGCCTTCTGCTTGCCCGCGCGGAACTCGTCGACGGACTTCTGGTTCGCCGCAAGCACTTCATCGATGATGCCTTCGAGCGCGCCGGTGTCCGAAATCTGCTTCAGACCCTTGCTCTCGATGAGCGCGTCTACGTCGGTGCCTTCTCCTTCCCAGACGGCCGCAAAGATCTGCTTGGCGCCCTTCTGGTTGACGGTATTGTCGAGGATGCGGCCGAGAATCGCGGCGAGGATTTCAGGCGTCACGGGCGCCTTGCCGAAGGTCATGCCCTCGACGCCGTTGACGGCGGCGGAGAGTTCGCCCATGACCCAGTTGGCGGCCATCTTGCGGTCGGAGACCTTGGCGGCAAGCGCAACGTAGTAGTCGGCGATGTCGCGGCTGGCGGTCAGCATCGAGGCGTCGTACTGCGGCAGACCGAATTCGGACTGCAGGCGCTCGCAGAGCTGGTGCGGAAGCTCGGGCATCTCGCCGCGAACCCTTTCAATCCATTCGTCGCTGATTTCGAGCGGAAGAAGATCGGGATCCGGGAAGTAACGGTAGTCCATCGAGTCTTCCTTCGTGCGCATCTGGCGCGTCTCGCCCTTGTCCGGGTCATAGAGGCGGGTGGCCTGAACGACCTTGCCGCCGTCCTCGATGAGCTCGATCTGGCGACGGACTTCGTAGTCAATGGCTTCCTGCAGGAAGCGGAAGGAATTCAGGTTCTTGATTTCGCAGCGCGTGCCGAACTCCTTCTGGCCGACGGGGCGCACGGACACGTTGGCGTCGCAGCGGAAGTTGCCTTCCTGCATGTTGCCGTCCGAAATGCCGAGCCAGACCACGAGGGCGTGAAGCGCGCGGGCGTAGCCCACGGCTTCGGCGGCGGAGCGCATTTCCGGTTCCGTCACGATCTCGAGAAGCGGCGTGCCGGCGCGATTGAGGTCGATGCCGGAGCAGCCCTGGACGAGGCCGTGAATGGACTTGCCGGCGTCCTCCTCAAGATGGGCGCGCGTCAGGTTGACGGTCTTGACGTACGGATCACCCTTCTTGGGCTGAACAGGGAAGGTCAGCTTGCCGCCGAGGACGACCGGCAGCTCGAACTGGCTGATCTGGTAGCCCTTGGGCAGGTCGGGATAGAAGTAGTTCTTGCGGTCGAAAACGGAATGATTCGCGACCGTGGCGTCGATGGCGAGGCCGAAGCGGATGGCCTTCTCAACGGCGCTGTGGTTGAGCACCGGCAGGCTGCCGGGAAGAGCCAGGTCAACGTAGCAGGCGTTGACGTTGGGCTCGTCGCCGAAGTGGCGGGCGGCGCCGGAAAAAATCTTGGAACGGGTCGAGAGCTGAACGTGCGTCTCAAGACCGATCACAACTTCCCACTGCATGGTTTATTTCTCCTGAGACTCTCAATAACCGGCCGGACGGCGAAGATGCCAGTCCGTTTCACGCTGCCAGGCAGCCGCGACCCCGAGCAGACGGGCTTCACTGAACGTTTCGCCGAGCAGCTGGAAGCCGAGCGGGCGGCCGTTGGAATGGATGCCGCACGGCACGGAAATGCCGGGTAGGCCCGCGAGAGAGGCAGGCACGGTGTAGAGGTCGGACAGATAGGCCGAGACGGGGTCGGCATTGGCGCCGAAGTCATAGGCGGTGCCGGCCGTCACGGGGCTGATGATCACGTCGACCTTTCTGAAGGTTTCGTGGAATTCCTTGGCGATCAGGCGACGGACCTTCTGAGCCTTCAGGTAGTAGGCGTCGTAGTAGCCGTGGGAAAGCACGTACGTTCCGATCATGATGCGGCGCTTGGGTTCCGCACCGAAGCCCTCGTTGCGGGACTTCTTGATCATGTCCACGATGTCCGTGTAGTCGGCGGCGCGATGACCGTAGCGAACGCCGTCGAAGCGGGACAGGTTGGAGCTGGCTTCGGCACAGGCCACGACGTAGTAGACGGGCACGCCGAGCTCGGCCATCGGCAGCTCGATGTCGACGATTTCGGCACCGAGGCGACGGTACGTTTCGATGGCCTCTTCAATGGAGGCACGGAGTTCGGGATCGAGCCCCTCGCCGAGCCACTTGCGCGGCACGCCGATGCGAAGGCCGGCGACGCCGTCGTTGAGGTGGCGCTTGAAGTCCTCGGTGGGCATGTTGACGGACGTGGAGTCCTTGGGATCAAAGCCGACCATGCTGCCGAGCACCCATGCGCAGTCCTCGGCGGAATGACCGAGAAGACCGGCCGTGTCGAGCGAGGAGGCGAAGGCGATCATGCCGAGACGGGACGGACGACCGTACGTGGGCTTCATGCCGGTCACGCCGGTGAAGCTGGCCGGCTCGCGGATGGAGCCGCCCGTGTCGGTGCCCGTGACGATGGGTGCGAGGCCTGCGGCCACGGCGCTCGAGGAGCCGCCTGAGGAGCCACCCGGAACGGCGTTCGCGTCCCAGGGATTGAAGACCTTGCCGTAGGCGGAGTTTTCATTGCCCGAACCCATGGCAAACTCGTCGCAGTTGAGCTTGCCGAGGCAGACCATGCCCTCGTCCTTGAGCTGGCGCACGACCGTGGCGTCAAAGGGACTCATGTAGCCCTCGAGCATGCGGCTGGCGGCGGTGGAGGCCCATTCGCGCGTCACGAAGATGTCCTTGTGGGCGATGGGAATGCCGGTGAGCAGCGTGGCCGTTCCCGCGGCAATGCGCTCGTCGGCCTGACGGGCCTGCTCGAGCGTGGCTTCCGGACGGACGTCGAGGAAGGCGTTGAGATCCTTGTGGGCTTCAATGCGGGCCAGATAGTGCTGGGCGAGTTCGACCGCCGAAACTTCACGGGCGGCCAGCATTCGGGACAGTTCGGCCACCGAAGCGAAAGTAATGTCCTTTTCCATTTCCTGCTCGTTCGATTATTCAATGACCTGGGGGACTAGGAAGCAGCCTTCGGCCTGCTCCGGTGCGTTCTTCATGTTTTCGCTGCGGTCCACCTCTTCCGAGACGACGTCGTCACGCAGACGCTGAACGCCGTCGTGCGGATTGGGCATAGGAGCGATGCCCGTCGTATCCACGGAGCTGATGCGTTCGATCATCTGAAAAATATCGTTGAGTTCGCCCTGAACGATCCTGGCCTGCTCATCAGAAATGTCGATACGGCCAAGGTCGGCAATGCGGCGAATGTCGTCCATCGTAAGGGACATAGTCGTGCTTCTCTTATGCGGTTTAAATTCGAGGATGGTATTCAGTTCCCGCTAAGGATTTTTTTAAAGCTTTGAAACACTCAAACACAAGAGAGCAAAGCTCGCGAACCTAATTCACACTCCAGCGGGCGATCAGTTAGTTTATCATTAACAGATTGCTTCTGGGTCTCGCCAAACCCGCGCCGTCAGCGAATCTCAGCGCTTCCGGCACCGTTCCATTCCCTCCCTCGAAGCGGCCGCTTCACCCTACACCAGGCAACAGAAAATGTTTGGATTCTTCCGCAATTACTTCTCCAATGACCTTGCCATTGACCTCGGCACCGCCAACACGCTCATCTACATGCGCGGCAAGGGCATCGTCCTGAATGAACCCAGCGTTGTTGCCATCCGCCAGGAGGGCGGTCCCAACGGAAAGACCACGATTCACGCCGTCGGCCACACCGCCAAGCAGATGCTCGGCCGTGTGCCCGGCAACATCAACGCCATCCGCCCGATGAAGGACGGCGTGATCGCCGACTTCACGGTGACCGAGCAGATGCTCAAGCAGTTCATCCGCATGGCCAGCCCGTCCCGTCTCTTCGCTCCCTCTCCGCGCATCATCATCTGCGTTCCCTGCGGCTCCACGCAGGTCGAGCGCCGCGCGATCAAGGAAAGCGCTCTGGCCGCCGGCGCCTCCGAGGTCTACCTGATTGAAGAACCGATGGCCGCCGCCATCGGTGCGGGCCTTCCCGTGAACGAGGCTGCAGGCTCCCTCGTCGTCGACATCGGCGGCGGCACGACGGAAGTGGGCCTCATCTCGCTGGGCGGCATGGTCTACGCAGGCTCCGTCCGCGTGGGCGGCGACAAGTTCGACCAGGCCATCATCAACTACATCCGCCGCAACTTCGGCATGCTCATCGGCGAACCGACGGCCGAGATGATCAAGAAGAAGATCGGCTCCGCCTTCCCCGGCTCCGAAGTCATGGAAATCGAAGTCAAGGGCCGCAACATCGCCGAAGGCGTGCCCCGCACCTTCACCGTCCACTCCAACGAGATTCTCGAGGCGCTCTCCGAGCCGCTCAACCAGATCGTCGTCGCCGTCAAGAACGCCCTTGAGAAGACGCCGCCCGAACTCGGCGCCGACATCGCCGAACACGGCCTCATGCTGACGGGCGGCGGCGCCCTGCTGCGCGACCTTGACCAGCTCCTCAAGGAGGAGACGGGCCTGCCCGTGCACGTCGCCGAAGAACCGCTCAACTGCGTGGTGAAGGGCTGCGGCATCGCCCTTGAAAACATGGACAAGCTCCGCACCGCCTTCGCGGCAGGCTAAGCACTTCCAGGACTGCTCCCGCGGGACCGTCCCGGGCGCATTTTTTTGTTTCAACCGAAGGCAAGGATCCCTAGGACATCTCTTCATGGAATACGGCCCGCCTCCACTCTTCAGACAAGGCATTTCTGCACGAGCCAGATTTTTGTTCTTCGTTCTGATCTGCGTCATCCTCATTCTGGTCGACGGGCGCCTTCGGTCACTCGACAACTTCCGCAGCGCGATGATCAGCTTCACCACGCCCATGGTGCACGTCGCCACGCTTCCCATCACGCTGCTCGGCGAAGGCGAGGGCTACTTCATCAGCAAGGTCAAGCTCAAGACCGCCAACGACCAGCTGCTCGAGGAAAATCAGAAGCTCTCGCTCGAAGTCGCGCGTCTCCGTGAAATGCGCGAGGAGAACGAGCGCCTTCGACAGCTCGTCAACGCCGTTCCCCGCGAGGCAGACCGCGTGGTCACGGGCGAAGTGCTCGGTCGCGTCTCCGACCAGTTCACGCGCCGCCTGCAGATCAACCTCGGCGAGAAGAGCGGCATCGTGCAGGGCATGCCCGTCATCGGCGCCTTCGGCATTCTCGGCCAGATCACACGCGTGGCCGCCACCCAGTCCGAGATCACCCTCATCACCGACCACCGTCAGCGCATTGCCGTCATGAACGAGCGCACGGGCGAACGCTACATTCTTGCGGGCACCGGCGAAGAGCTGATGGACCTGCTCTTCGTGCAGCCCTCCGCGGACATCAAGGGCGGCGACCGACTCGTCACGTCCGGCCTCGACAAGATCTTCCCAAGGCAGATCATGGTGGGCACCGTGAACGAAACCCTTCACAAACCTGGCGAAACCTACATGGCCGTCTCGGTGATTCCGAGCGTCGAGCTTGAGGACATCCAGTTCGCCACGGTCATTCTGACGAACCCCAACGTCACGTCCGTCTTCGACAAGAAGGACAAGGACAGCACGATCAGGCGCAGAGCCGGACGATGAAGCAGTACAAGACCCTTGACATGAATGACGGACGCGGCGGCGAGCACATCCAGACCCACGCGCGCCCGCTCTGGATCATCAGCACGTTTCTGATCAGCTACCTGCTCAATCTGGCAAGCTCGACGGCGAACGTCCTCTGGCTTCCCGATCCGCTCGCGCTCACGCTCATCTACTGGACGATCCACCATCCGCGTCACGTGGGCATGACGATCGCCTTCATCTGCGGCCTTCTGATGGACGTGCAGAACGGCAGCGTCCTCGGCCAGCAGGCGCTCGCCTACGTCATCCTGTCCTATTCGGCCTACTCCCTACACCGCAGGTTGCCCTGGTTCGGACTGGCGGGCCAGGCGCTGCACATCCTGCCGCTGCTGCTCGTGTCCCAGCTCGTCGTCCTGATGATCCGCCTGTGGTTCGACGGCCTCTGGCCCGGCTTCCCGTGGTTCCTCCAGAGCTTCACGGGCGCCCTTCTGTGGCCGGCCGCCTCCCTCATCCTCTCCCTTCCGGAGAGGCGCTCGCTCGGTCGCGAGTCCGTTTAAGGGGGAGTCGGCAAGGTGGCGCTTGACTTCAAGCAGGTGGACGCGGATCTGGTTCCCTTCAGAAGGCGTCTGCTCTTCGTCTTCTTTCTGGTGATCGTGCTCTTCTGCGTTCTGATCGGACGCTTCGCGTGGCTGCAGATCATCAACAAGAACGCCTACACGGAGCGTGCGGAAAAGAACCGCACGGTCACGGTTGTCTCGCAGGCCGCCCGCGGCCTCATCTACGACCGCAACGGCGAGCTGCTCGCGAAGAACACGCTCGCCTACTCTCTGGAAATCACGCCAGACAAGGTGTCCGACCTCGAGAAGACCATCGACGCGCTCTCGGAGATCATTCCCATCACGACGGCGGACCGCCGCCGCTTCGTGCGCCTGCGCGAAGACCTCAACCGCTATGACTCGATCCCCATCCGTCAGGAGCTCACCGACGAGGAGGTCGCCGTCTTCACGGGCCAGCAGTGGCGCTTTCCCGGCGTCGAGATCAACCAACGCGAATACCGCGTCTATCCCGAAGGGAGCGTCGGCAGCCACATCCTCGGCTACATCGGCTCCCTGTCCCAGTCCGACAAGAAGCGCCTGACCAGCGAGGGCCTCATCGACGACTACGAGGGTGAGCGCGTCATCGGCAAGGTCGGCATCGAGCGCAGCTACGAGAGCCTCCTTCACGGCACTCCGGGACACGAGACCCTGGAGATCACCGCAGGCGGCCATGCCGTGCGCTCTCTCGCCTTCGAGCCGCCCAAGGCAGGCAAGAACCTGCACCTGACGATCGACATGAACCTTCAGCGCGTCGCTGAAAACGCCATGAAGGGAAAGGTGGGCGCCGTCATCGCCATCCAGCCCAAGACGGGTGAGATCCTCTCCTTCGTCTCCATGCCGACCTACGATCCGAATCTCTTCCCAGGCGGCATCGATCCGAAGTCCTGGTCCCAACTCAACACGGCCGAGACGAAGCCACTTCTCAACCGCGCCATGCGCGGCCTCTATCCGATCGGCTCCACGTACAAGCCGTTCGTTGCGCTCGCAGGCCTGGAGACGGGAGCGACGACTGCGGACTTCGTCCTTGACGACACGGGCGTCTTCACGCTCGGCAAGCACAGGTTCCGCGACATGAGCGGCGTGTCCAAGGGCAGGCTCGACCTTCGCAAGTCGATCGCCGTCTCGTCTGACGTCTACTACTACTGGCTCGCCACCCGCTTGGGCGTCGACACGATCCATGACTTCATGGTGCCCTGGGGCTTCGGCCAGAAGACAGGCATCGACCTCGTGGGCGAGCAGACGGGCGTTCTGCCCAGCAGGGAGTGGAAGGAGGCGCGCGTGAAGCAGCCGTGGATGGTGGGCGACACACCGTCGATCGGCATCGGCCAGGGCTACAACGCATTCACGCTGCTGCAGCTCGCGCACGCCACGTCCACGCTGGCCAACAGGGGCATCGTAATGACGCCCCATCTCGTCAAGAGGATCACGGATCCGTCGACCAACAAGGCCGAGGACGTTCCCGTCGAACCCGCCGCCGTCATTCCGCTCAAGTCCAGAAACGTGGAGACCGTGATTGCCGGCATGACCGACGTCTCGACCAAAGGCACGGCCCGCTTCGTCTTCAAGGGCGTGCCCTACACGGTCGCCTGCAAGACGGGCACCGCCCAGGTCGTCACCATCGCCCAGGACGACAAGTACGACGCCAAGAAGCTCGCGAAGAAGCACCACGACCACGCGCTCTTCATCGCGTTCGCGCCTGCACGCAATCCGCGCATCGCGCTTGCCGTTCTTGTTGAAAACGGCGGCTTTGGCGCCCAGGCGGCCGCTCCCGTTGCCCGACAGCTCATCGACTACTGGCTCACGGGCGCGAATTCGCTCGAGCTTCCGCCTCCGAAGGGCGTTCCCCTCATCACCCAGCGACGCAACCGCTGAGGAGCGATTTTGAAATGATTGAAACCATTTCCAGAACCGGCTACGCGTTCCTGAGGTACCTTGCAACGCGTCTGCTGCGCATCGACCTGATGCTGCTCGCCCTCGTCGTCACGCTGACGACGATCGGCTTCATCGCGCTCTTCTCCGCCGGCTACAGCTTCCCGTGGCGCATCGAGGGACAGATTCGCAACATCGCCGTCGCAGGCGTCGTCATGCTCGTCGTGTCCTGCATTCCCGTGAAGGCCTTCCAGAAGGCGACCGTTCCGATCTTCATCGTCGGCTGTGTGCTGCTGCTTCTGACGCATTTCTTCGGCGTGACCGTCAAGGGCGCCACCCGCTGGCTCAACGTCGGCGTGTGCATCCAGCCCTCGGAGCTCATGAAGCTTGCGGTCCCCATGATGCTCGCTTGGTACTACAACGTCAGAGGGGAGAACGTCTGCAACTGGGACCATCTGACGGCCTTCATCATCATGGCCGTCCCCGTCGGCCTCATCGTGAAGCAGCCCGACCTCGGCACCTCGATCCTCGTGCTCATCGCGGGCGCATCCGTCATCTTCTTCGCAGGCCTGAGCAAGCGCATCCTTGTTTCCCTCACGGGCATCCTTATCCTGTCGATGCCCGTCATCTGGAGCCTGATGCACGACTACCAGCGTCAGCGCGTGCTGACGCTTCTCGATCCGTCCGCGGACCCGCTCGGCAAGGGCTTCCACATTCTGCAGGCCCTCATCGCCATCGGCTCGGGCGGCTTCTCGGGCAAGGGCTGGATGGAAGGCACGCAGGCCCATCTCGACTTCATTCCCGAACGCACGAGCGACTTCCTCTTCGCCGTTTTCAGCGAGGAATTCGGCTTTGTCGGCAACCTCGTCCTGCTTGCGCTCTACACTGCGCTCATCGGCCGCAGCTTCTACATTGCGGCCTTCGCCGAAACGCGCTTCTCCCGCCTCCTTGCGGGCGCCATCGGCTGCATCTTCTTCACGTACACCTTCGTCAACATGGGCATGGTCAGTGGTATCCTGCCCGTGGTGGGCGTGCCGCTGCCCTTCATGAGCTACGGCGGCACGGCCCTTCTCATTCTCGGCGTCTGCACGGGCATTCTGCTCTCCGTTTCCGCCGAGTCCAAGCATTGACACGCCGCATCAGAAAAGAGCTTCGCGCAATGAACAAAATCTGCCTCGCCGCCGCCACGGCCGCCGCCGCGTTTCTGTTGAGCGCCTGTTCCACAGGTTCCAAGTACTATCAGCACGACGGTCCTCCGTCCTCGTCGGCCGAGCTTGACACGTCGAGCGCGACGCCGCGCGTCGAGCACTTCTACCCGGCCTCCCTGCGTCCCTACACGGTCATGGGGCAGCGCTACGTGCCCGTCACGAGCGACGTCAAGATGGACCAGACGGGCATCGCCTCCTGGTACGGCAAGCAGTTCCACGGCAACAAGACGGCCATAGGCGAAACGTACAACATGCACGCCATGTCGGCCGCCCATCCCACGATGCCGCTACCGAGCTACGCCCGCATCACCAACCTTGAAAACGGGCGCTCCGTCATCGTGCGCGTCAACGACCGCGGTCCCTTCCTCTACAACCGCGTCATGGATCTTTCCTACGCGGCCGCCACGGCGCTTGACTACGCCAACAAGGGCACCGCGCGCGTGCGCGTCGAGCGCCTGACCAATCAGGAAATCGCCGCAGGCACGTGGCAGTCGGGCAACGGCCTCACTGATCCCGTCACGAACTCCACGCAGGTTCAGGCGCCCGTGCAGTCCGCCACGCCGTCCGCCGACGCCGTCGTGACCGCGCCTGCCGCAGGCTGGAGCGTGCAGATCGGCTTCTTCACGGAGCGCGACAACGCGCTTGCCTACGCCGCCCACGCCGAGGCCGTGCTGGCCTCCACGTCGTCCGCCCGAAGCGCCCGCCTTGTCCGCGACAACGGCGGATACCGCGTCGTGCTCGGCAACGGCATGTCGCTCAACGAAGCGCGCGCAGCCGCCCTGAACGTCAAGGACATCATCGGCAGCGGCGCCTTTGCCGTTCAGAAATAACCGCTCAAGTTTTCGAAAATTCGTCGAGGAAATTTCATGTCTCTCCCGTCCAATGTCTACGAATCCATCCACCGTGCGTGGATGGGCAACACGCTTGAAGGCCTGAAGGACTTCATCCGCATTCCCGCCAAGTCCCGCGCCTTCAATCCCAACTGGGAGTCCGACGGCATTCTGAAGCGTACGCTTGAGGATTCGGCCGAATGGGGCCGCCGCCTCCTGCCCTGCGCCGAATTCGAAATCATTGAAAAGCCGGGGTTTCCGCCCGCGCTCTTCATCCGCATTCCCACCGCAGGCGGCCACAAGGGCAAGCCTGCATTCTTCTACGGCCATCTCGACAAGCAGCCTGAAACCGAAGGCTGGAGCGAAGGCCTCGGCCCCTGGACGCCCGTCGTGCGCGACGGCCGCCTCTACGGCCGCGGAGGCGTTGACGACGGCTACAACTACTATCTGACGCTCACCGCCGTGAAGGCTCTGGAAGAAGCCGGCGCAGCCCATCCCGAAATCTTCTGCCTCTTCGAGACGGACGAGGAATCCGGCTCCCGTGATCTGGCCCGGTACATTCAGGAACTTGCGCCGCGCATCGGCGACCCCGCCTTCATCGCCATCGCCGACCTCGGCTGCAACGACATGAAGCGCGTCTGGCTCACCCAGTCGTTGCGAGGCACCGTCTCGCTCACGGTCGACGTGCGCGTGCTCAACACGCCGTCTCATTCGGGTCTGGCCAGCGGCGTCGTGCCCAGCTCCTTCCGCATCATGCGCGCCCTGCTCGACCGCATCGAGGATGCCGCCACGGGCGAGCTTCTGCTCCCCGAGCTCAACTGCGAAGTGCCGCCCGACATTCTCGAATGCCTTCGCTCGCTTGCTCAGGAAGGCGACGTTCGCGAGTGCTTCGACTGGGCGGGCGACACGCACGCTCAGGCCGAGACCGCCTTTGAGGCCCTGCTGACGAATACTTGGAAGCCCTCCATGTGCGTCGTGGGCGCCGACGGTCTCCCGCCCTGCGACAACGCGGGCAACGTGCTCCGATCCAACACCTCGCTTCGCCTGTCCTTCAGGACCCCGCCTCTCGTTGACGCGAAGGCCGCACTCGAAGCCGTCATCCGCACCCTGACCGAAAACGTGCCCTGCGGCGCACAGGTGACCGTGAGCCGCGCAGAAGCCGCCTCCGGCTTCGTTTCGCCGCTGCCTTCCGGCTGGCTGCGCGAGACGCTCGAGGACGCAGGCGCCTCGATCTTCGGCAACAGCACGGGCTACCTCTTCTGCGGCGCCTCCATCGGCACGCTGCCCGCCTTCAAGGCCGCCTTCCCGACGAGCCCCTTCGTCAACACGGGCGCACTCGGCCCCACGTGCAACGCACACGCTCCCAACGAATGGCTGGACCTTGCCTACGCTGAAAAGCTCACCTGCGTCTTCGCCGAGCTCATCGCCGGCATTCCGTCGGAGAACTGATCATGAGAAGAGACTGCGTCACCCAGATCATCGTCGACTGGGGCAACGGCGAATGGGAGAACTTCGCCACCCCGTTTGAGGCCGAGCAGTACATCAACGCCATGCTCGACGAGCTCGACGTCCCCAAAGCCGCCTGGCGCGAGGACATGCAGGGCAACAAGAAATGGGATTACGAAATCGTCGAGGACGACAACGGCCTCATCAGGCTCGTGGACTGAAGGAGAACAACATGACCTGCCCGCTTTGCACCGACCGCGCCAAGTCCGAAATCTGGCGCAACGGAAACTTCTACCTCATCGATGCGGAGGATCCCGCCTTCCCCTGCTTCCTGAGGGTTGTCTCATGTCGACATGTACCCGAAATGTCCTCGCTCACGTCCGAGGAAAGAACGGAGCTCTGGGGCATTCTCAACGTGGTTGAGGAGGAGATCATCAAGGCGCTCCGCCCGCACAAGGTGAATCTCGCCCAGTTCGGCAACATGGTGCCGCACCTGCACTGGCACGTCATCGCGCGCTGGCAGGACGACAGCCACTTCCCCGAATGCCCCTGGGGGCCGGTGCAGCGCGACGTTCCCGCAGACGTTCAGGCCGAGCGCCGCCGCATGACGGAGGCGCTCAAGCCCGTGCTGCGCGAAGCGCTCGAAAAGCGCTTCGGCTGCTGATCACAATCCCTTCGGACAGACGCTCAGGCCGATTCCCTCGGCCTTCGAGCGCTTGAGCAGCGCCTTGACCTGCTGGTCCGCAATCCCGTTGAAGACAAGCACGACGCGGCTGCCCGCAACGTGGTTGTAGCGGGTCACCCTGACATTCGTCAGACCGTTGTCAAGGGCGAACTTCTTCGACCAGAGCTCCGCCGCCTTCTCATCGGAGAAGGTCTTCAGCACGACGGCATGGCCGCCCGCCTTGAGTTCCATGATCGAGCAGCTCTCAAGATCGTCCCCGCAAAGCGCCTTGCGGTTCTTCCGGGCCTTCTGCTGCGTGAAGGGCCCCGCATAGACGGCGTAGCGCGTATCGCTGTACGGAACGATGTTCATCTTTCTGATCAAGTCGACTTTTTCAAAGAACCTGCGGTGCTTGGGAAGGCGCTTTTCCTGCAAGGGACCGAAAACGACACACGTCAGCCCCTCGAGCTTCGCCTCGTCAACGGGCTCCAAAACGGGCGCGGCCTCCTCGACCGCCGCCTCCGCCGCCTGAACGGCCTCGTCACGCACGGCAGGCGCCTCGACCTTCAGATTTTCGGGCTTCACAAGCTCGGGAGAGGCATAGGCGAAGTTGTCCACCCGAACGGTCTTGACCTCGCCCGACGGAATGACCTCGGGGGTCTGGTGAAGGCCGGTCCAGGCCAGATAGCCCGCAGCACCCATCGCTGCCAGCAGAAGCGTGACGGCAAAATATCTCATGCGTCCTCCCTCCCGAGTCCTTCAGCCTGCTGTCCCGCAAGAGCGGAAAGTCCCCTCAGCACTAGATTGTGCTTGACGATGAGATCAGGCACCTCCTCCTGCAGATAGGGTGCGATGAACTTGGCGGACCCGCCGGCAAGCAGCACCTTGGGATCGAAGCCCTGTCTCCTCATGACGCTGCGCGCACGCAGGATGAGCCCCACCTGCGCATCGATGATGCCCGTCATGACGGCGTCGCGCGTGGAGCGCGGCAGCGCGTCGTAGGCGCCGTCGAGATCGGTGAGCGAGGGGATGCCCTTCGTGAGGAAGGTCTTCATCAGCGTGGGACCGAGCGTGATGCGCCCGCCCATGAAGTCGTAGACGCCGCTCTCGCGGTAAAGGATGGAATCGACGGTCGTGGCCGTGCCTGTGTGCACGACAAGAAGCGAGCGCCTTTCCTCAAGCATGGCGTCGGCCGCGCCAACGGCGGCATACCAGCGGTCTGCGCCGAGCTGTCCCGGGTTTTCATAGCAGTTGTTGAGCGTCATGCGACCGTGAAAGGACGGCTGCGTACGCACCCAGTTCCATCGAATGCCGTGGTCATTGAAGAACTTGGTGAGCGAAAAGGCGACGACGGGCGCCGCGACCGTGCAGCCGATGATGCGCTTGGGGCGCATGTTGAGCCACAGGTCGTAGAGCTCTTCCTTGAAATGCGTGCTGCCCTTGTGGATGATGGTATGCGGGTTGTCGGGCTCCTCAATGGGCGTCCATTTCAGAGCGGTGTTCCCGAGGTCAATAAGCAGCGTCGTCATTGAAAAAAGTTCCAGAAAAAAAGGCCTTCACGCCCTCATTCGTCTTCAGCTGCAGACGGCCGAGACTGTCAATGCCCATATTAAGTCCTTTCCACGCCCCACCGTCGTCCTCGAGACGGATCGTTCTTCCGGCAAAGGCGTCGTAGAAGGGCCAGGCGGCCGCCACATCCGCCCTGTCGCGGGTCAGAATGCCGAGGATTCCCGTCACAAGAGGCCCGAGCATGGGATTGGGCGCAGCGTGATCGGAGCACGCCAGCACGTCGCCGAGACCGCTTATCGGCCAGCCGTTCGTCGTTCGTTCGGCGGCGCCGTCACGGTTGAGGCCCACGCCTGCGATCAGGACGCTCCTCCCGTCGGCGTCCTTCACCGACTCGCAGAGAATGCCGCCGCACTTTCCGCCCTCGAACCAGACGTCGTTGGGCCACTTGATGCAGGCGAAGCGGCCTGCGTCGCGCAGCGCGCTGCACACGCCCATGCCGACGGCGATGGCCACTAGCGACACGGGCACCCTGATCATGGAAAAAGGCAGCAGAAGAGAAAAGGCCAGGCAGCCTTCTGGAGACTTCCAGCCGCGGCCCCTCGTACCCCGCCCCATCGTCTGATGCTTCGCCTCCAGCACGAGCGGGCGGCTCACGCGCGAGCTGCGCGCATGCGTCTTCATGTCGTCGTTGGTCGAGCCTGTCTCCTCAACCACGCGCACGTCAAAGGACTCCACGGACTTATCCTCCTTCGTCGGGAGCATTTCTAAAGTCCGTCAATCATAGTTGAATTCCCGAAGGCTTTGAGAAAGCTTTGACAGGCATCCTCAGGCGTTGATTACAATGAGTTGGCAACGCGTTCCCAATCATCCTCTCTCCCAATGCGCTTCTCAACATCCCCGCTTCTGTCCGCCGTCATGCTCTGCGCCGCGTCGCAGTCTGCCGTCGGCGCCATGGCCCTGATGGATCTGGACAGCAGACAGATTCTTCAGCTGGAAGGCAACCTGCTCTTCATCACCGAGCCTCTGGCGGAACAGCTCAATGGCTTTCCGGGAATGGCGGACAAGCCCGTCAAGGCTGGTGAAACCGCAACGGAAGCCTTTGTTGCGCGTCTGGCCGCGATCTCCGACGAGCAGTGGAAGGCCTTTCTTTCGAAAACCGCTGCCGACGACGAGCAGGAGGCGGCCAGACGGCTTGCTCCCGTCGCCGCGGCCTGCACGGACATCGGCTGCGACGGCATCTACGTGTCCGTCAATCCGCTCGGCAACGGGGAGACACACCGTCTCCTTGCCGTCGTCTTCGGATCCGACACCCGTGAGACCCTCGACAGGGCGGCAGGCGTCTTTCTTCGTGAGGGCCACCTGCGCTACAAGACCGCAACGGTCATCCGCAACGGAGAGACCGTGGGACGCACCCCCGTCTTCAAGGGAGAGGCTCAGGACGTGACGCTCGTCACGCACGAGAACGTCGTCGTCACGATTGCCAAGACCATGACGCTGAGCAAGGACTCGGAAGCATTTAAAATGCACCTCACCCGTCAGCAGCCCGTCATCGCCCCTGTGGACGCCGAAACGCCGCTGGGCACGCTGAGCATCTGGCTCAACGGCAAGTGCCTGCGGTCCGTGCCGGTCTACGCGAAGGAGCCCGTCAAGGAAGGCTCCCTGTGGCAAAGGGTCCGGGACACGATCATACTGACAACGACAGACATCAACGAAGCGGAGAAATCCCGATGAACGACAATTCCAAGCCCCAGCCCGACGACCTGACTCCGGTCATGGTCTTTCCCATGCTGAACTTCCCGATCAAGATCATGGGCCTCAACCAGCCTGAGTTTCCTGTCGCGATCAGCGAACTCGCCTCCGGACACTTCGCCGACTTCGACAAGGGCACGATGACGACGGCCCTCTCCAAGACCGGCAAGTATCTTGCGCTCAGCATCATGGTGAACGCGCAGTCTCAGGAACAGCTCGACAACTTCTACCGAGCCCTGACCGCGCACCCGATGGTCAAGGTGGCGCTCTGATGACGGGCGTCGAGGACGTCAAGCCCGGCAGCCTGAAGGCCTGGATGGCCTTCACGCGCCCGAAGACATGGGGCGTGGCCGTGGCTCCCGTCATTGCCGCGCTAAGCCTCGCCCTGTTCGAAACGGGCAGATTTGATGCCCTGACCGCGTTCTTCACGATGACGATCGCTCTGCTCATGCAGATCATCAGCAACATGAAGAACGATCTGGGCTATACGGAGAAGAAGGCGGAAACAGGCAACCGCAGGGGGCTTCCCCGTGCAACCACCCAGGGCTGGATCTCCATTTCTGCCGCCCGAAGGGCCATTCTCACGCTCATCGTGCTGGCACTGCTCAACACCGCCGTGCTCATCTGGCTCGGCGGCTGGGTCTTCGCGCTGATCGGCATCTCCTCGGTCATTGCCGCCTATTCGTACATGGGCGGTCCGAAGCCCATTGCCTACACGCCGTTCGGAGAGGCGACGGTGCTCGTATTCTTCGGTCTCACGGCCGTCTGCGGCTCCTACTACCTGCAGACCTTCACGGTGTCGGCAAACGCCGTCCTCCTGAGCATCTCGCTCGGCTCGATCGCGGCCGCCGTGCTCGCCGTCAACAACTGGAGGGACAGAGTGCACGACAAGAGCATCGGCCGCCAAACGCTTGCGGTCGTGCTCGGCGACAAGACCTTCACGGCAGTCTTCAGAATCATGACGGCGCTGCCGCTTGCCCTCGGCCTCGTCATGGCCGCCGCGCCCGGATTCTGGCCCTGCCTGCTTGTACTGCTCTGCCTGCCGCTGTGCCTTCCGCTGTGGAAGCAGTTCGGCACGCTGCAGCACGAGGCGCTCAACGCCACGATGTTCGGATGCGTCAAGTACGAACTCGCCTATTCGGTGCTTTTTTCTCTGGGCGCACTGCTTGCCTGCCTTCTCTGAGGCGCCGAATCATCAACAAAAAACTCTCCCCCGCTGCAGGCGGGCGGAGAGTTTTTTATCCTTCAAGGCACGGGGCTTACGGTTCGGCGCTCTTCGAGCTGTTGTTCGACTCGAGATTCTTGAGACGCTCCTTGATGGCTGCTTCGCTTTCGATCGTAAAGCAGGTCACGACCTGCTGAACGCCGGAAACTCCGGCGGCCACCTTGGTGGCGGTCCTTGCCTCATCGATCGTCACGATGCCCATCAGATAGACGATGCCGCGCTGGACGTCGACCTTCATCTGGTTGAGCGAAATCTTCTTGGTGCCGATGATCGAACTGCGGACCTTGGTCGCGAGCATCGAGTCGGAAAGGACGGCACCCACGGTGGCGGGCGTCATCACGGCGAGTTCGTTGATCACGGAATGCACGCCCACGCTCTTGACGGCCGTGTCCTGGGCCTTCTGCCTGTCGGCGGCCGTGAGCACTTCGCCCGTCAGAAGCACCTTGCCCTCGTAGCTCGTCACGACCACGTGGTGCTTTTCATGTCCGATGACCTCGCCGATTTCATAGCGAACGCGCTTCTCGAGCACTTCGTCGTCGACAATGCTGCCGGTCGTTCGACGGTCCGTAATGACGGTTGCCGACGTGACGGCCGCGCCGCCGATCAGAATCGGCGCACATCCGCTCAAGCCGACCGTCGCGACGGCGGCAGCCAGAACGAACACCTTAGAAACTGTCATATTCTTCCCTCCTCCGGGCCTGTCTCAAGGCCTCCGCCGCACGCTCCTCGGCGCGGCTCTGCTGCATGAACGGCATGAGCCATTCCCAATACTTCAAAAACGTCCGGCGCCTCAGCCAGATCCTCCGGCTTCGCCTGCGGATGTCATCATGCGAGCCCCACTGCCTGACCACGTCGCTGACGGTCTCGAACTTGCAGCCGAGCAGCCTTGCAATCGTCCCCTTGTCGGGATAGAAGGGCAGCTCCACCCATTCCACGCCTTTGGAGAAAAGATTCGCCATGGCCGCCGGCTTCTCGCAGTGAAGCATCAACAATAATAATGCGCCGAGGCGCTCCTCGACCGTGCCGGAATAATTGAGAAACATACCCATCCTGTCGCAGATCGACGAGACGGAGGAGTATCCCGACAGCTCGTGCTGCCACTCGGGATTCTGGTCGGCGATCTTCAGAAGCAGCTCCTGGTTCACCACCAGCACCTCGGTCGACGTCAGACACCAGTGACGTCTGGGCATGCGGTCCCTCACGTACAGATTCTCATAATTGCCGCACAGCGCGCCGGGCCCCGCCATCGACAGAAGCAGGGGCTCGTCCCTCACTGGATCCAGCAGAGCCTTCACCACAAATCCTGAACGCACGTACATCAGATTGCCGAACAGACCGGGAGAGGTGTAGATCACGTCGCCGCGACGGAATTTCATGGGATGCCCGATGCCTGCCAGCACAAAGCTCATCGACTGCGAAAGGCAGGGGGACATCCAGGGAATGACTTCGGGGGTCATAAACAAAAATGTTTAAAAATTTGTGGTCAACTTTGTGGATAACTTCTGATGAAGATTCTCGATTTTGTGGATAACTTTTTTGTGCACCTTCCGGAGCCCAAAGTTGTCCCCTGCTTTTCCCGTCTTTCCCACAGGAGATCCAGAGGCTTGTCCACACGCTTTTCACAGGTGCATCTTATTGTTTTTTAGGTACAAAAGTCTATTATCCACAAAAACCGTCCTCACCTACTACTTACCACTACTAACATAAAGAATTTAAGAAGAAATATATAGAGTAGAACTTTGCGAGGATCCTTCAACTTTACACAAAAAACGGAAAATGTAGAAACGCAAGAACCGGGGAGAAGGCGACTGGAGATCAAAAGAGGGCTTTAAAATGCGCCCATTTCCGATCGCCAACCTGTGGATAACTTGTGGGTTATTCTGTGTATTCCCTGTGGATTGGGTGCATTTATTACTGTGCTCCAAAAGTTTTTGTTTTGGAGGCGAAAACTCAGAGACTGCGCTTTTCGAGTGCCTGAAGGACGTAAATGCCGTCCAGAGTAGCCTCTCCCGCCGTTCCGAAGGGGGCCTTGAACTTCATGCTGCCCGCCGCTTCAAAGGGAATGCCGAGCTCGGTGAGCTCGTTCTGGAGTTCTGCATTCGCCTCGCGGTCTCCGACCACGACGATGTGGTCGACGCGAAGGATGGTGGAGCCTTCTTCGCCCTCGCAGCTCACTCGCACCGAGTGGCTGTCGATCTGTTCGACGTTGGCCTCGTCGAAGATGTTCACGCCGTGCATGCGCAGCCACTGGACTTCGTAGAGCCTGCGCTCGTGTGCAAAGAGCTCCTCGGTGGTCTCATTCGTTTCATTGATGAGGTAGACCTTGCGCGGAGCGGGGTTGAGATGGGGGATGACGCCGAGCGTGCCGCCGATGTGTTCGGCGGGGTCGCCGATGCCCCAGGCGCAGCACCATTCATCGTGCGCCTTCAGGTCGTGGGTGCAGAGATGGCGCGTGACGTCCACGGCGACGTTTCCGCTGCCGATGACGGCGACACGGTGGCCGACGGGCACGCGGCCCTGCAGCAGGTCCTCAAGCGAAAGGACGTTGGGCGTGTCGATGCCGGGAATGTCGGGCATGCAGGATTCCTTGCCCGTGGCGAGCAGGATCCTGCTTCCGCTGTAGTTGTCCTCAATCCACTGCGCGGTGGCGCGAGTGTTGCGGATGATTTCGACGCCGAGCTCGACGAGCTCGCGCTCCTGCACCTTGAGAAGCTCCGCGATTGAGCTTCGGCCCTGAATCTTTGCGCAGAGCCTGTAAAGGCCGCCAAGTTCGGGACCTTCGTCAACGAGGGTGATCTTGTGGCCTCTCAGAGCGCCCTCACGGGCCGCAGCCATGCCGGCAGGGCCTCCCCCTACGACGAGTATGTCGAGGCCGCCAGGATGCTTGTGAGAGCGTCTGAGGACGTATGGGTCTGCAATGCAGGCCAGCATTTCCCTGCCCTCGCGCCTGTCGGGGCGCGTGCAGCCGTGCGGACAGAGTGTGCATGGCCTGACGGGCTTGCCCGTGTGCACGTGCTCCACCCAGCGTGCGTCCGCAATGAGCGGACGACCGATCTCGACGAGACTCGTGATGTTGTTCTGCAGGATGTCGTCAAGCCTGTCGGGCCCCGGCATGCGGTGGCCGAAGATGACGGGAACCTTGATCTCCCGGGAGAACTTCTCCATGAACGGCACCCAGACGCCTGCGGGTGTCAGGTCGCTGTTGACGGGAACGCTGTTGGGCGTAAAGCCGATGTCGAAACTGAAGAGATTGACGCCTTCGTAATGAAGGGCCTGGGCAAAGGCAAGGAGGTCGTGCCATTCGCTGCCGCCCGCGTGCAGGTCAAGAAGCGAAAGGCGGTATGAGATGATCGGCGCCGGTCCGACGAAGCTTCGGATGCGGCGGACGAGCTCGACCGCAAAGAGCGTGCGGGCCTGCAGGCCCCACTTGTCGTGGCGGCGGTTGAAGAGGCGACTCGAAAAGACGTTCGGCAGGGAAAGGCGGCCGCCGTAGATCTCCACGCCGTCGAATTCTCCGTGCAGGATGGCGTGGTAGGCAAAGAGGGAGTACTGGCTGATCAAGTGGCTCACCAGGAGCCCCGGAGCCCTGTGCAGCGTGCGCCCCGTGTCCCTGTTGCGAAAGCGCGAGGCGGAGACGGCAAACATGTGGTCTGCCCCGGCGCCGTGGTGCTGAAGCTGAAGAAGGACCTTGGAGCCCGACTCATGGATGACGGATGTTAGGCGAACCGCATTGTTGAGCAGGCCGGCCGTCAGGACGGGGTCCTTGAGATTCCGCAGACCAGTTTCGTGCACGACGCCGTTGCCGAGGATGAAGAGCCCCGGCCCGTCGCCACGCGCGCGTTCCTCGTAGAACTCCACGACGCGCGGGTCGAAGTAGTCCTGCTTTTCGAGGCCTGTCTCAACGGGGGCCATGACGATCCTGTTCTTCAGGAAGTGCGATCCCACCTTGAGAGGCAGAAACAGATGCGGATAGGCGGCCATGATGCTAGGGAAGCTTCTCCAGATGATGGATGCCGAAGGGCACCAGCACGGACGGCACGATGTTGAGGCTCGGCTTCAGGTTGTTCGCCTGGTCGTCGAAGAAGATGTGCGGCCTGATGGCCTTGAGAAACGGCTGCTTGTCGAGACCGTCGAGCAGAAAGAGCTCCGCGGCGCTCATGCCGAAGCTTTTCAGTGTGGTGATCAGGCGCTCCTCGCTGGGCGCGCCTCGAGCCGTCACGATGGAGATGCGGACGGCGGGCTCGAAGTACGGGTCTGCGGCGCCCCTGTGGTTGTAATCGAAGCGCTGAAAGGCCGACAGCTGCTCGAAGAGCCTGCGCAGGGGCCCCGGCGAATGGGGCGTGGAGGCCTTTTCCTGCTCGAGTCGATGAAAGCCCGAGAGCCCCTCCTTCTGGTACTCGCGCTCGCTTTCGTCGTCGGCGATCACGCCGTCGAAGTCGAAGGCGATGCGCAGCGTCGGACTGGCGTCGTCATCCTCGTCCCCGACGGGAGACGGCATCACGAGGCCCGCAGGCTGGCCTGCGGCGATGGCATTGCGGACATTCTCGGGGTTGGCGCTCAGAAAGAGAGAGGCGTTGAAGGCGGCCAGATACGGATAGGTCGAGTGGCCCGACGTAAAGCCGCCCGCCGAAATGGGCAGCCTGTAGTGGCGGCACGAATGGAAGAAGCGCTGGGCCGTCTCAGGAGAGTTGCGCGAGAGCGCAATGACCCTGAAGGGCGCCAGATCGCCGTAGAGCTCGTTGAGGGCGAGCAGGCGGCGCACGAAGGGAAAGGCCACGCCCGGACGCAGGGGCGTGTTCTGGTAGCGGACCTGATGGTCCCTGAATGCCTTGTAGCCCTTTTCCTCGAAAAGCGCGTGCTCCTCCTCAAGATCGAACAGCGCCCTTGAGGAAACGGCGATGACCACTTTTTCCTTGAGATTATCCACGCGGCGTCCTCCAATGGTTTGAGGCGGTGAAAGCGGAAGGCCAGCGGCGCCGGCCATCCTGTTTCCCTCGGCGATCAGGCGTCGATGTTGCCGGCAAAGAGCGCGTTGGTCTCGATGAAGTCGCGGCGCGGTTCGACGACGTCGCCCATCAGCATCGAGAAGATGGCGTCTGCGCTGGCGGCATCTTCGATTCGGACGCGCAGCATGCGGCGCACGGACGGATCCATGGTCGTCAGGTTGAGCTGCTCGGCCGTCATTTCACCCAGTCCCTTGTAGCGCTGGCGGATGATGCCCTTTTCAGCCTGCTTCAGCAGCCAGTTGACGGCTTCGCCGAAGTTCTTGACGGCCTGGTCGTTCTTGCCGCGCGCGACGCGGGCGCCCGTGCCGATGATGCCGCGGAGCATTGCGGCGCTTTCCTGCAGCTTCCTGTAGTCGGCGGAGAGCGTGAACTCGGGCGTGACGTTCGTCGTCTTGTAATTGCCGTGCTTGAGACGGTGGACCTTGAGCAGGTGCTTCTCGTTCTCCTCGTCGTAGACGGCCTCGACCTTGACGTTCGGATCGCGAAGCTCCTGCTGAAGCACTTCGGCCGTGTGGTGCGAGGTGAACTCGTTTTCAAGGTTGATGTCGACGCCTGCGGCGATGGCCACGAGCACGGACTTGTCGATCACGCCCTGAAGGCGGGCGATGACGTCGCTCGACTGAAGGTATTCGTTGACAAGCGTCTCGAGCTCGGAGCCGCGCACCGGCGTGTCGGCGTCGAAGGCGTCCTTGTTGCGGTAGAGGCGTGCGTCCTCCATGGCGATCTTGAGCAGATAGTCGCTCATTTCACGCTCGTCCTTGAGGAACACGCCCTTGTCGGCCTGGTTCTTCTTCACCTTGTAGAGAGGCGGCTGGGCGATGTAGACGTGACCGTTCTCGATGAGCTGAGGCATCTGGCGGTAGAAGAGCGTCAGGAGCAGCGTGCGGATGTGCGCGCCGTCCACGTCAGCATCGGTCATGATGATGATGCGGTGGTAGCGCAGACGCGAGATGTCGAAGTCCTTGCCGATGTTGGTGCCGAGCGCAAGCGTCAGCATGCGGATCTGCTCGGAGTCGAGGAGCTTGTCCTGAGAGGCCTTTTCCACGTTGAGCACCTTGCCTCGCAGCGGAAGAATGGCCTGGAACTTGGAGTCTCGGCCCTGCTTGGCCGAGCCGCCTGCGGAGTCACCCTCCACCAGGAAGAGTTCGCTGTTGGCCGGATTCTTTTCACGGCAGTCGGCGAGCTTGCCCGGCAGGCCGCCGCCGGAGAAGCTCTTGCGGGAGATGTCGCGGGCCTTGCGGGCGGCTTCGCGGGCGCGGGCGGCCGCCACGATCTTCTCGCAGATGATCTTGGCATCGGCGGGATTCTGCTCGAGGTAGAGCTCGAGCTCGCGGGACACGACCTCCTCGACGGCGGGACGGACCTCGCTCGAGACGAGCTTGTCCTTCGTCTGGGAGCTGAACTTGGGCTGCGGCACCTTCACGGAGAGGACGCACGTCAGGCCTTCGCGCATGTCGTCGCCCTCGGGATCGATGTCGGCCTTCTTGCTGCCGCTCTTCTTGCCGATTTCGTTGGCGGAGATGTAGTTCTTGAGAACGCGGGTCATGGCCATGCGCAGGCCGGTCACATGCGTGCCGCCGTCGCGCTGCGGAATGTTGTTCGTATAGGCGGAAAGGACTTCGCTGTAGCCGTCCTGCCACTGCATGGCGATCTCGACCTCAATGGGGATGCCGTTTTCGTAGACCGTTTCCTTGGCGTGGAAGATCTTCTGGTGGAGCACCGTGCGGCTCTGGTTCTTGAACTGGACGTAGGCGACGAGGCCCTTGTCCGTCAGAAGCTGGGCTTCGTGTGCGGTGCGCTGGTCCTTGAGCTCGATGAGAACACCGGAGTTGAGGAACGAAAGCTCGCGCAGGCGCGAGAGCAGGGTGTCGTAGTTGAACTCGGTGATCTGCTCGAAGATTTGCGTGTCGGGCAGGAAGTGCACTTCCGTGCCGCGACGGCTCGTCGGACCGAGAAGCTTCATCGGAGAGATGAGGACTTCGGCGCCCGTGACGGGATCCTTGGCCGTTTCAGTGAGGCGGTTCTTGACCTTGCCGCGTTCGAATTCGAGGAGACGGGCTTCGCCGTCGCGGCGCACGATGAGGCGCAGCCAGGTCGAAAGCGCGTTCACGCAGGAGACGCCGACGCCGTGCAGGCCGCCGGAGATCTTGTAGCCGTTGTTGTCGAACTTGCCGCCGGCATGAAGTTCGGTCAGGGCGATTTCCGCTGCGCTGCGCTTGGGCTTGTGCTTGTCGTCCCACTTGATGGACGAGGGAATGCCGCGGCCGTCGTCCACGACGGAAATCGAGTTGTCCGTGTGGATGGTGACCTGAATCTTCGTGGCGTAGCCTGCAAGAGCTTCGTCGATGGAGTTGTCGACAACTTCATAAACCAGATGATGAAGCCCGGAGCCGTCGGCGGTGTCGCCGATGTACATGCCCGGACGCTTGCGAACGGCTTCCAGGCCCTCCAGAATCTGGATGCTGTGCTCGTCGTAGGTAGACGCAGTGGTCGGTTGCTGATCGCTGTTCGTGTCCATTTCGGTCATTGAATAAATCCTTCGGCAGACCGGCCCTGAGCCGGTCTGCAGTAAGCGGTATGCAGGCTGCGGTGCTTGCCGAGCCTTGTTCTAGTTCGGTTTCCTCTCGTGCGCTCGGAGCGTCAGATGCGCATCGGCATCACGACGTAGCGGAAGCGCTCCTGCGATTCGGGCATCGTGATCAGCACGCTGCCGGAGGCGGTGGAGAAGTTGAAGCGGACGGTCTTGTTCTTGAGGATGCCGAGCACTTCAAGGAGATAGGTGATGTTGAAGCCCATGTCGAGCTCGTCGTGCGTCCAGGGCACGTCGAAGCGTTCGAGAGCCTCTTCGTGGTCGGAGTTCGTGCTCTGGATTTGCAGGCCCTCGCCGTTGAGGATCCAGCGGATGCCGTGGAACTTCTCGTTCGTCATGATGCCGACGCGGCGAAGCGCGTTGGAGATCGCCTCGCGCTCAAGTTCAAGGGCGTTCGGGTTCGTGTCCTGAGAGGGAAGCACGCGCTTGTAGTCGGGGAAGCGGCCTTCGATGAGCTTGCTCATGAAGGTGATGTTGCCGAAGGAGAAGCACACCTGAAGGTCCGTGAACTGGACGCGGACGGGCGTGTCGTCCTCGGGGAGCAGGCGAATGAGCTCGCGCACGGTCTTGCGCGGGATGATGGCCTGCATCGGGGTGTTTTCGTCATCAACGTCGACTTCGCAGCAGGCGAGACGATGGGTGTCGGTGGCGACGGTGCGAAGCTTCTTGCCCTCGACGACGAAGAGTACGCCGTTGAGGTAGTAGCGGACGTCCTGACTGGCCATAGCGAAGGCCGTCATCGTGAGCAGGTAGCGTAGCGTGCGGGACGGGATGAAGAGCGTCGTCTCCCACTGGCTTTCCTTGAGGACGGGGTATTCGTCGGCGGAGAGCGTCTGAAGCTGGAACTTGCCGTTGTTGCTGCTGATCGTGAGGCCGCGGTCGCCGAGATCGAACTGGACCTCGTTGGTGGCGGGAAGAGCCGTCAGGATGCTGGCGAGCTTGGAGGCGCCGACCGTGAAGCGGGTGTCGACGCCTGCGACGCCGACGGGAGCCTCGGTGCTGATCTGGATATCGAGGTCAGTGGCGGAGAACTTGACGTTCTCGCCGTTCTGCTCGATCAGGATGTTGCTCAGAATCGGCAGCGTCTGGCGCTTTTCAACAATGCCTTCGACGATTTTGACGGGTTTGAGCAGGTTTTCGCAGACGCTCTGGATGTTCTTCATAACAAATACCTGGTGAAAAATTCAAAAAATCGGGTTCCGTCGGGTGCTTCTGTCAGCCCTTGATCATCTGCTCGAGCACGTGGATCTCGTGATTGAGCTCGGCGTTGCCCTGGCGTTCCTGAGTGATCTTTCGCACGGCGTGCATGACGGTCGTGTGGTCTCGGCCGCCGAAGTTGGCGCCGATTTCGGGGAGGCTGTGCTGGGTCAGCTCCTTGGTGAGGTACATGGCAATCTGGCGCGGCCTGGCGATGTTGGCGGGGCGGCGCTTCGAATGCATTTCCGCGACCTTGATGTTGTAGTAGTCGGCGACGGTCTTCTGGATGCTCTCGATCGTGATCAGGTTGTTGTTGACCGAGAACTGGTCGCGAAGGACGTGCTTGGCGATGTCGATTGTGATTTCCTTGGCGGCCGACGGTTGGAACTGCTGGTAGGCGATGACCTGCTGAAGGGCGCCCTCAAGCTCGCGGACGTTGGACTTGAGGCGCTTGGCGATGAACATCGCCACTTCTTCGGGCAGCGCGGCGCCGAGCGCCTTGGCCTTGTTGAGCAGAATGGCGATGCGCATTTCAAGCTCGGGCGGCTCGATGGCGACGGACAGGCCCTGGGAGAAGCGCGAGATTAGGCGCTGCTCGATGTCCTTGAGGTTGCGGGTGTACGTGTCGGCCGTGAGCACGACCTGCTTGTTGTGCGGCACGAGCGCTTCGAAGGCACGGTAGAACTGCGCCTGGGAACCCTTGGCGCCCGAGAAGGACTGGACGTCGTCGATGAGAAGCAGGTCGAGGTTGCGGTAGCGCTCGTCGAACATCTGAAGCGCCTTGCGGGAGCTCGAGGAGTCGCGCGTGGCGGTCGTGTACTCGCTGATGAAGTCCTGGGCGGAGATGCAGCGGACGCGTGCCTTCGGATGAAGGTCGAGATAGCGGTGGCCGATGGCCTGCATCAGATGGGTCTTGCCCAGACCGACGCCGCCATAGATGTAGAGCGGGTTGTACTGCATGCCCATCGTAGTGGCGACGTGTTCCGCGGCCGCGACGGCGAGCTGGTTGGCGTTGCCGTTGACGTAGTTTTCAAAGGTGAGGCCGGGAAGGAGGCCGGTCTCTTCGCGTCTCCTCTCAATGTCCTCGAGGGACGGTCCCTTGGGCTGAGCAGGAGTCTGCACGTCGCCTGCGAGTGCGCCGACGGCCTGCAGGGTGACCTTCACCTGGCCGCCGTAGAGGTGCACGGCCACGTCCTGAATGGTCTTCAGATACGTCGCGCGGATCGTCTGCACCTTGCTGGCGGGCGCTTCAAGGACCATGTCGCCGCGTTCGCTGTCCCACCGCACCAGCTCAATCGGTTCGAACCAATTGGTGATGATCATCGGAGGAAGCTTCATCGCTTTGATCTGCGCGAGACAGTCTTGCCAGAAGTTGTTCATGACGGGCCTAGATGTAGATTGAAGGCTTGCCTGGGCGGCCTGCCGGGCAGGGCGGGGCAAGGAAGACGAATATATTATTTTAGCCGATTTGTCCGTGGATAACTTTGCTTGAGGATAACTTATCCACAATTCGGTGTGGATAAGATTTCCCTTGCCTCTCAACAACTTGGGCTTTCCTGAAAAAGCGTGGAGAAAAGATTTACACAACCCAATGTGGTTTGTCGGCTCCCGACCCCCAGATGTTGTGTTTTTCGAGCCTTCGCCTGAGGGGAAGCCTACCGAACTTCATGACAGGACAAGATTTTTTGTGGTTTTCGTTTGACAAATCCCCCCTCATTGAGTTCTAATATCTAACTTTTCGTAACTCGGCAATCTCGATGATTGCGGGGTCGCCGGCGGCACCGCGGGCGGCACCGTACAGAACAAAAGCGCCGGCTTGCGGAGACTCATTTGGCTAGCCCGTTTCCAGAACGATTGACATGGGACTGTGTGGCTGGCATACCCCTGTTGTTTTTTCCTCGTGCTGCACCGACGTGCGCCGAGGTTCATGCCTATTGAGGATTAATCATGGCTACCAAACGTACCTATCAGCCTTCCAAGGTCAAGCGTGCTCGTACGCACGGCTTCCTGGTTCGCAGCCGCACGAAGGGCGGTCGTCGCGTTCTCGCTCGCCGTCGCGCTAAGGGCCGTCACACCCTGGCTCTCTAATCGGCTCGTTCACGGCCGGTAACGATCGCCGTGTCCAGCTACACAGCGGCACCCCTTAAGTTTCCCCGTAGTTTGCGCATCATCAAGAGCGCGGACTATGGGGTGCTTGTGCATACGCGGAACGAAAATACCTTCCGACTCACGTCGAAGTACTTTTCGATCAACGCAATGAAATTCCCTGAGGAGCCGGGCAGGCTTCGCTTCGGCATCACCGTCGGAAAGCGCAACGCCCATCGCTCCGTGGACCGTGCACTGGTCAAGAGAACCTTGAGGGAGGCTGCAAGAAAGCAAGCCCCAAATCTTGCGGCGCTTCTCGGCGAGCAAGGCGTGGGGCTTGACGTTTCTTTAAGGCTCAGGGTTCCCCTGAAGGAGATCCCCGGCATCGATCAGGGCGTCAACGCCCTGAAGCTGTCCCTGAGGACTGATGCGCGGTCGCTCATGGAGGCGCTCCTGAAGCGTCTTCCGAAGCAGCTTGCGCAGACCCGGGGCGAGTGACGGTGGTGGCGAAGTTTCTGCGGATGCTGGTCAGGCTCTATCAGCTGACCCTGTCTCCGTGGGTGGGAAGGAGTTGCCGATTCGTTCCCACGTGTTCAAACTATGCCATTGAGGCACTCGAAAAGTACGGTGCCGTCAAGGGAACCTATCTGACCATCTACCGTCTGCTGCGCTGTCATCCTCTTGGAGGGCGCGGGCTGGATCCGGTGCCGGCGAAGTTCCGCTGGCGCTGCTGGTGCAGAGAGTGCAGGCCGGAAGAACAAGAAGACAAGGGATCTACGGATCTTTTCAACATCCAAAAGAAGTAGTGGATAAAAATGGGAAAGGACATGCAACGCGCTCTTTTGTGGGCGATTCTTTTTACCTCCTGCTTCCTGCTGTGGGACAACTATCAGGTCTACAAGGGCGAGAAGTCCTTTTTCCATACGGAGGCCGTTGAACAGCAGGCCGTTGCCGACGCAGCCTCTAGCGTCCCGACTGGCAAGGACATTGACGCCACGGTTCCGTCCGCTGTCGCCGTCAAGGATCCTGTCGTCGTTGAAACCGATCGCATGAAGGTCACCTTCGACCGCGAGGGCGCCGTCATCGTCGGCACCGAGATGACGCTGATCCCGCGTCAGGCCGACTGGACCGAAGTGGGCCTCGCCGGTCTCATCCTCGACCGCAAGCCAGCCGAGAACCTCGGCAACGTCGATCTTCTTGAGATCACGAAGAACCGCACCTACGTCGCCCAGAGCGGCCTTGTCGGCGGCAACTTCCCGAATCACAAGGATCAGTACAAGCTCGTCAGCCAAAAGCTCAGCATGGGCGACGCCGACAAGCTTGACGTGATCTTTGAAGCCACCAAGGGCGGCGTGACGGTCAAGAAGACCTACACGTTCAACCGCGGCCACTACGGCATCGACGTTTCGACCGAAGTCGTCAACAACAGCGGCGTCGCCATTCAGCCGTCCGCCTACTATCAGCTCACCCGCGACGGCGGCAAGCCTGAAGGCGAAAGCTCCATGTACTCCACGTACACGGGTCCCGCCTTCTACTCCGACGAAGAGAAGTTCCAGAAGCTTGAGTTCGGCGACATCGCCGACAACAGCGCCTCCTTCGAGAAGTTCACCAACAACGGCTGGCTCGCCATGGTCCAGCACCACTTCGTGAGCGCTTGGGTTCCCGCCAACGGTGAGGAGCGCGAGAACTATGCCCGTGAGGTCTCCAAGAACCTCTACTCCGTCGGCACGCTCGTGAAGCTCGGCACCATCGAGTCCGGCAAGTCCGTGACCGACAAGGCCGTGCTCTACTCCGGCCCGCAGGATCAGGACCGCCTTGAACAGATCGCTCCGGGCCTTGAGCTCGTGGTCGACTACGGCTGGCTCACGTTCCTTGCCAAGCCGATCTACTGGCTCCTGTCCTTCCTCTACGGCATCGTCGGCAACTGGGGCTGGGCCATCGTGCTTCTGACCTGCATCGTGAAGGCGATTCTCTATCCGGTTTCGGCCGCCGGCTATCGTTCGATGGCCCGCATGAAGGAAGTCACGCCGCGTATGAAGCAGCTGCAGGATCGCTACAAGGACGACAAGCAGCGCCTCAACCAGGCCATGATGGAGCTCTACCGCACGGAAAAGATCAATCCGGTCGGCGGCTGCCTCCCGATCATGCTGCAGATTCCCGTGTTCCTCGCGCTCTACTGGGTGCTTCAGGGTTCCGTTGAGCTTCGCGGTGCTCCGTGGGTCCTCTGGGTCCATGACCTTGCGATGCCTGACCCTTGGTTCGTGCTTCCTGCGATCATGGCCGTGACCATGTTCCTGCAGATCCTGCTCAACCCGAAGCCCACTGATCCGACGCAGGCCCGCATGATGTACATCATGCCGATCGTCTTCTCGGTGATGTTCTTCGTGTTCGCCTCCGGTCTCGTGCTCTACTGGCTTACGAACAACGTTCTGTCGATTCTCCAGCAGTGGTGGATCAACAAGACCATCGCAGCCGAGCGCGCCAAGCGTCTGCAGAGCTAAAGCACTAGTGCTTCTTTGAAGACAAACAAAAAAGGGGTGCCCTTAGAAGGCATCCCTTTTTGTTTGAGCGCAGGTTCAGCTGCGCTTCCTGAAGAGTCCCGGCAGCAACAGAAGAGGCCAGAGCCAGAGAGAGGCGCACCAGAGCAGGCATCTCGCAGGCGAGATCTTCTGGTTTTCCGACTGCCACGTCTTCATGAAGAGCACGACGGCGCCGACGATGCACCAGAGAAGAAAGCCGCAGTAGATGAGGGCCCGCGTGTTGTAGTCGTCCCCGAGCGCGGCGGCGGTGTAGGCCGCGAGGGGAATGCACAGAATCATGCCGGTGCAGGCGCCGATCAGCGTCGGTCCGAAAAAGGGCTTGCGGTTGGGAGGACGTGGCAGGGACATGGGTTCAAAGGGACCTGAATACACAAACCCATCCATCGTATACCAAAGAGATCGGGGCGGGCATTACAATCTCCACAATCTGCCGATCCTGACGTCGGCAACCCTCGGAAAGAGCTTTATGCACCACAGCGACAAAGATCCCATCATCGCCGTTGCGACGGCCGCGGGCCGCGGCGGCATCGGCATTCTGCGCCTGTCCTTCGGCAAGGCGCTCGAAGCCCAGATCGTCGGGCGCCTGTTCGGGGAGAACTGCACCCTGAAGGCGCGCTACGCCCATCTCCTGCCCTTTCTCGGAACGGACGGCGGGGTGCTTGACCGCGCAATCGTGCTGCTCTTTCCCGCTCCCCACAGCTACACGGGCGAGTCCGTCCTCGAAATTCAGGCGCACGGCGGTCCCGTGCTTCTGAGCCTCATCATGCGCACCTGCCTTGAGAAGTGCCGTGATCTCGGGCTTCGCATGGCCGAGCCCGGCGAATTCACCCGCCGCGCATTCATGAACGGCCGAATGGACCTGACTCAGGCGGAGGCTGTGGCCGATCTGATTGATGCCGTGAGCGAATCCGCCGTTCAGGCGGCGGGACGCTCTTTGAGCGGCGAGTTCTCCAATGCCGTCCGCGACGTCGACGGCAACATCACGGAGCTTCGCGCCTTCATCGAGGCCACGCTCGACTTCCCAGAAGAGGACATCGACGTCATCGGTTCGGAAAAGGTCCGCACGCGCCTTGTTCAGGCCGAAACGGGCATCCGCGCCATTCTGGAGAACGCTCGTCAGGGGCAGGTGCTGCGTGAAGGCGTGACCGTGGCCATCGTGGGCAGTCCCAATGTCGGCAAGTCGAGCCTGCTCAATGCGCTTGCCCAAGAGGAGGTGGCCATCGTCACCGACATCCCCGGCACGACCCGCGACCGCATCGAGCACTGGGTTTCGCTCAATGGCGTGCCCGTCAAGATGGTGGACACGGCAGGCATTCGCACGACGGACGATGTCGTCGAAAGCAAGGGCATCGAACGCACGTTGGTCGAGATCCGCAAGGCGGACGTCGTGTTGCATCTCAAGGACGCCTCCGGCCTCATCAGGGACGACACGGAGGTTTTGGACAAGGTTCTGAAGGAGGTCCGCCACGGCGTGCCCCTCATCACCGTGAACAACAAGGTCGATCTTTGCGAGTCGGCTGCCTCCGGCGGCGAGATCGCCATTTCCGCCAAACAGGGAGTCGGCCTGTCCGAACTCAAGGCCCGTCTTCTCGAGGTGGTCGGCATGGCGGCGACGACGGACGGCGTCTTCATGGCGCGCGAACGCCATCTGCAGTGCCTGAAGACGGCGGCGGAGCATGTCTCCCGCGCCCTCCTTCTCATCGACTGCGATCCCATGCCCGAACTGGTGGCGGAAGAGCTTCGCCTCGCGAGCCGCGCGCTTGGAGAGATCCTCGGCGAAACGACGACCGAAGACATCCTCGGCATGATTTTTAGTAAGTTCTGTATTGGAAAATAAATGCTGTACCCCGAAAAATTTGAGGTCATCGTGGTCGGCTGCGGCCATGCAGGCGCGGAAGCCGCGCTTGCCGCCGCGCGCATGGGCCGCCGCACGCTGCTCGTGACGCACAACGTTGAAACGATCGGCCAACTCTCCTGCAATCCGTCCATCGGCGGCATCGGCAAGGGTCATCTCGTCAAGGAACTTGACGCCATGGGCGGCGCCATGGGCGTCGTGACTGACGAGGCCGGCATTCAGTTCCGCATTCTCAACGGCTCCAAGGGTGCCGCCGTTCAGGCCACCCGCGCCCAGATCGACCGTCAGCTTTACCGCCGCGCCATGCGCGAGCGCATTGAAGGCCAGGAGAACCTCAGCGTCTTCCAGCAGGCCGTTGATGACCTGATCGTCGAAAACGGCCGCGTTGCGGGCATCGTGACCCAGACGGGCTTCTGTTTCAGCGCGCAGGCTGTCGTGCTTTGCGCGGGCACCTTCCTCAACGGCATGGTGCACATCGGCCTTGAGCACTATCAGGCGGGCCGCGTCGGCGATCCCGCGAGCGTCCGTCTGGCGGAGCGCCTCAAGGAGCTCGGAATGCCTCAGGGCCGTCTCAAGACGGGCACGCCCGCCCGAATCGACGGCCGTACGATCGACTTCAGCAAGTGCGAGGAGCAGTGGGGTGACCTTGATCCCGTGCCGCAGTTTTCGCTGCTCAAGCCCGCTCCGGAACATCCGAGGCAGGTGCCCTGCTGGATCACGCGCACGAACCAGAAAGTTCATGACATCATTCTGGCCAACCTCGACCGCTCGCCCATGTACACGGGCGTCATCCACGGCATCGGCCCGCGCTACTGTCCGTCCATCGAGGACAAGGTGAAGCGCTTCGCCGACAAGGACAGCCATCAGGTGTTCCTTGAGCCCGAAGGTCTGCATGTCAACGAGTGGTATCCGAACGGCATCTCAACGAGCCTGCCCTTCGACGTCCAGCTCGACATCGTCCACAACATGCCCGGCCTTGAGCACGCGCATCTGCTGCGTCCGGGCTATGCGATTGAATACGACTTCTACGATCCGCGCGGCCTCAAGACCAGCATGGAGACGAAGGCCATGCCCGGCCTCTTCTTTGCCGGTCAGATCAACGGCACGACGGGTTACGAAGAGGCCGCCGCACAGGGGCTTCTCGCCGGTCTCAATGCCGCGCTCTACGCGCGCGGCGAAGGCTCCTGGACGGCCCGCCGCGATCAGGCCTATCTCGGCGTGATGGTCGACGATCTGACGACTCGCGGCGTGACGGAGCCCTACCGCATGTTTACCAGCCGCGCCGAATACCGTCTGAGCCTGCGTGAGGACAACGCCGACGTGCGCCTGACGGAGGAAGGGCGACGTCTCGGCCTCGTCGATGACGAACGCTGGGCCTACTTCTGCCGCAAGCAGGAGAACGTCGCCCGCCTGATGCAGAGCCTGAAGGACACGTGGGTCAATCCGAAGCTCTTCACTTCCGAGGAGATGAACCGCGTGCTCGGCACCGACATGGAGCGCGAATACTCGCTTCACGCTCTGGCCACCCGCCCCGGCGTCACTCTCAAGGCCGTTGCGGGCATGACGAAGACGGACGGTGCTCCCGTCCTGCCTCTGGAGGACTTCTCGGATGACGAGCTGTTCCAGGCCGAAACGGAAGTAAAGTATTCAGGCTACATCTCTCGTCAGAAGGCGGAGATCGAGCGCACGCTGGCCAACGAGACGCTGAAGATTCCCGCCGAGCTCGACTACGACAGCGTGCCGGGGCTCAGCTTCGAGGTTCGACAGAAGCTCAAGTCGATCAGTCCCGAGACGATCGGGCAGGCCTCCCGCATCTCCGGCGTGACGCCGGCTGCGGTCTCGCTGCTGCTGGTGCATTTGAAGCGTCGCTACTACTATGTGAAGGACAAGGGCACTCAAGCCAAGGAAAAAGGCAATGTTTGATTTTCAGCCACGCCTGGAGGAAGGCCTCGCGACGCTTGGTCTTGAGGCCTCCGTCGACCAGGTGGACCAACTCATGCGCTTTGCGGGCCTGCTCCAGAAGTGGAACAAGGTCTACAACCTGACCGCCATTCGCCGCGATGACGAGATCCTGACGCATCATCTTCTGGACTCGGCGGCGCTCGTGCCGTTCGTGAAGCGTCTCGGCCCTGATGCGGTGAACGTGCTCGACGTCGGCAGCGGAGGCGGCCTACCGTCGATCCCGCTTGCCATTCTCAGGCCTGATCTTCGCGTGACGGCGGTTGATGCCGTCAGCAAGAAGACGGCCTTTCTCACTCAGGCCGCCATCGAGCTGGGACTCAGGAACTATTCGACCCGCCATGCGCGAATCGAACGTCTTTCGGGCCAGTACGACCTGATCACGTCCAGGGCCTTTGCGAATCTTCAGGACTTTGTGGACCTGACGCGCCACCTCATCAAGCCGGACGGTCTCTGGCTGGCCATGAAGGGCGCCGTGCCCGAGGATGAAATCAGTTGTCTGCCTGCCGACGCATCCGTCGCAGAGGTGCTTCCCATGGAGGTTCCCGGGCTTGGAGAGGCTCGCCATCTGGTGGTGATGAAGCCCGTCAACTAGAGATTTAGGAGACTGTCATGACCAGCGCTTTCGTCAGTGCCTTCGTACTCGCATTCTCGACATTCCTGCCCGTCATCAATCCGTTCAGCGGAGCAATGTTCTTCTGTACGCTGACAACCAGCCTGTCGGACAGGGATCGTGCGTTCGTTGCCAACAGGATCGCCCTGTACTGCCTGATCATTCTGCTGGTGTGCCTGACGTGCGGACACCTGATTCTCAGCTTCTTCGGCATTTCCGTCGGCGTGCTTCGAATGGCGGGCGGCTGCGTGCTTTTCGCCGCAGGCTGGACTGCCCTGAATGCGCCGACGCAGGAGGAGACGACGGAGGAGCGCCCCGCGCTGTCCCGCGCGAAGCTCAAGTCCATGGCCTTCTACCCCTTTACGCTGCCGCTCACGACGGGACCCGGTGCGATTGCCGTGTCCGTGGCCGTGAGCACCAGTCTGCCGCGAGACCTCGGGCACATCGCCGGCACGTTTGTGGCGACGGTTGCAACGGTGGCGGTTATCTGGGTCTGCTATCGTTACAGCGACCGTCTGAACAAGGCGGTCGGCGTGGCGGGCGCAGACGCGCTGGCGCGAATCTTCGCCTTCATCCTGATCTGTCTGGGCGTCGCCATTTTCTGGCAGGGTTTCTCCGAACTCTGGTTGGAGCTCAGCGCGCAGGCGACAGCCGCCGCAGCTGCGGTCAAGTGAGCATTCTTGCGGATGACGGCCGCGCATTACTATTAGACATTTGAGACAACCGAAGGTCAGCGGACCGCACGACGTTTGGACGACGAACTTATGGCGCAAATCTTTTGTATCGCTAATCAGAAAGGAGGGGTCGGCAAGACGACGACCGCCGTCAATCTTGCAGGCGCCCTCGCCTTGAAGGGACGCAGGGTGCTCTTCATCGACCTTGACCCCCAGGGCAACGGCACGATGGGCTGCGGCATCGAAAAGCGCGACCTGAAGGGTTCGATCTACGAGGTGCTGCTCGGCATCGCGAGCTTCGAGCAGGCTGTCTGCCATTCGGCTGAGGGCGGCTTTGACGTTCTGCCTGCCAATCGCGAGCTGGCGGGTGCCGAGGTGGAGCTCGTGGGGCTTGATCATCGAGACGTGCGCCTCAAGAAGGCGCTCGAGCCCGAGCTCGACAAGTACGACTATGTGCTCATCGACTGTCCGCCGAGCCTGTCGATGCTGACGCTCAACGCGCTGTGCGCGGCTGACGGCGTCATCATTCCGATGCAGTGCGAATACTATGCGCTCGAGGGGCTTACCGACCTCGTGGGCAGCGTCAAGCGCGTTCGTGCCGAGAAGAACAAGAACCTGCGCATCGTGGCGCTTCTGCGCGTGATGTTCGACACGCGCATCACGCTCCAGCAGCAGGTGAGCACGCAGCTTGAGGAGCATTTCGGCGACAAGGTCTTCAAGACCATCATTCCGCGCAACGTGAGGCTTGCCGAGGCGCCGAGCTACGGCCTGCCCGGCGTCGTCTACGACCGCTCGAGCAAGGGTGCCAAGGCCTACATGGCCTGTGCGGAAGAACTCATCGAGCGCATGGAAAAGAAGCACAAGTAATTCAACGGGAGAAAACGTGACGGCAAAGAAACTTGGAGGCCTCGGCCGCGGTCTGGGCGCCATTTATGACGACTTCGACGTGAGCGGCCTCTCCGAAGAGGACGGTGATGACAAGCGCCTTGAAACGGTGAAGCTTGACGAGCTGCGCCCTGGCAGCACTCAGCCGCGCAGCACCATGACGGAAGAGGGTCTTCAGGAGCTGGCTGACTCCATTCGCCAGCAGGGCATCATCAGCCCGATCATCGTCCGTCCTGCGGACGAGGGCTACGAAATCATCGCCGGCGAGCGCCGCTTCCGCGCCGCCCGCATGGCGGGCCTCGAAGAGGTTCCCGTCATCATCCGCACGGTGGATCAGACCCAGGCACTCGCCATGGCGCTCATCGAGAACATGCAGCGTGAGGACCTGAATCCTCTCGAGGAGGCGGCAGGCATCCAGCGCCTCATTGACGAGTGCGACTACACGCATGAACAGGCGGCCGAAGCCGTCGGCCGTTCGCGCACCGCAACGACGAACCTTCTTCGCCTTCTGACGCTGACGCCTGAAGTGAAGGCCATGCTGAAGGAGCGCAAGCTCGAGATGGGACATGCGCGTGCGCTTCTCGCGCTTGATGCCGCCGAACAGGTGCTGGCCGCGAAAGAAGTGGTTGCCAAAGCGCTGTCGGTGCGTCAAACTGAAGACTTGATCCGTCGGATGAAGGAAAAGCAACCCGTTCGTCAGAAGTTCGTGGTCAAGACCCGCGACGACATTCGACTCGAGGAGTCGCTCGCCGAAACGCTCGGTGCCGTCGTGAAGCTCTCCGCCAACTCGAAGGGCAAGGGCAGGATCGTGATTGAATTTACCAATCTCGACCAGCTCGAGGGCATCGTACACCGGATCCAACAGCAGGGCCATTAAGTCGAAGGGCTTAGGCGACTTCGTGCTTAATAGATAAATTCTATAGAGCATACCCATAACGAGGTAGGAGCGTTCCCCGTTTGGTGAGTTGTATGTATTTAAGACAAAACTTAGAATTCGATCCGACTGAAAACCCAACGAACAACCGCAAGTATGTACGCCATTTCTGATATGATGCGCATTTCCCTTGCGCAGTATGTCATCGTATTTCTTGTAACTGTTGTTTCTGCTTTTTTCGTAGGGCAGGATGCAGCCTACACGGCACTGATGGCGGGGCTCGCTTACGCGGTCCCGACGACGCTCCTCGCGTTGTTTTTGGTGCTGCCGAAATTTTTGACGGCGTACAGCCCAAGTGCTGTCGCAGTGCTCGGAGGGGAGTTTGTCAAGATCCTGGTTGTCGTGCTTCTTTTGGGGCTGATGGTCGGGTACTACGAAAACCTTCATTGGCCCGCCTTTATCTTCACGATAATTGCGGTGGCGAACAGTTACTTCATCGTGCTGTTCAAGAGACATTAAGGATCGGTATCCATGGCAGCAGAAGCCCTTACCGCTACTGAGTATATTAAACATCACATGGCCCACCTGGCTTCCGCGCATCAGGGGTCCGTTGTTGATTTTTCTATCGTGAACTACGACACCATCTTCTTCTCCGTGTTGATGCTGGCTGTCATGTTCTTCCTTCTGCGAGCCGGTGCTAAGAAGGCTACTTCCGGTGTCCCCGGAAAGATGCAGTGTGCAGTCGAAATGCTGGTGGAAATGGTCAACAACCAGGCCAAGAACATCGTGCACGGCGACCGCACCTTCGTGGCTCCGCTGGCTTTAACCGTGTTCTGCTGGGTCGCGTTGATGAACTCCATCGACTTGATTCCGGTTGACCTGTTCCCCGCGATTGCTGGTCTGATCGGCCTCGATCATCTCCGTCCGTTGCCGACTGCTGACCTCAACGGCCCGCTCGGCATGTCGTTGGGCGTGCTCCTCCTTCTCTTCTACTACGGCGTGAAGGTCAAGGGCCTCGGCGGCTTCGTGCATGAACTGTTTACTGCGCCTTTCGGCAGTCATCCCGCTCTCTGGCCGTTCAACTTCCTGTTGAACATCATTGAGTACCTCGCCAAGTTCGTCTCGCTCGGCATGCGACTCTTCGGCAACATGTATGCTGGTGAATTGCTGTTCTTCCTGCTGGCGCTTCTCGGCGGTTTCGCTCTCGAACTCAGTTCCATTGGGACTGTTAGTGCTGGTATTGGTCAAGTCTTCGCAGGTTTGGTCTGGTGGCTTTTCCATGTCCTGATTGTTCTGCTTCAGGCCTTCATCTTCATGATGTTGACGCTCGTCTACATCGGTCAGGCCCACAGCAGCCACTAATCTCTTTTTTCCTTTACTCCCTCTTTTTAAATTCAGGAGTTTTTTAAAATGACCAACGTCGCTCTCGTCGCTCTCGCTTGCGGTCTCATCATCGGTCTCGGCGCCATCGGTGCCTGTCTCGGCATCGCCATCATGGGTGCCAAGTACCTCGAATCCGCCGCCCGCCAGCCCGAGCTGATGGAACCGCTCCAGACGAAGATGTTCCTTCTCGCCGGTCTTATCGACGCTGCCTTCCTTATCGGTGTCGGTATCGCCATGATGTTCGCCTTTGCCAACCCGTTCGTCGGCTAATTTGGTGCCGCGAAAATAAAACGTCTTTTCTTTTAATGACGCCGTTGACTGCCCTGCTTGAACGCTAGAAGGGCGAGAGGGCGGTCAACGTAACGGGGTTCAATAATGAACATTAATGCCTCTCTGTTTTTACAGATGGTCGTGTTCTTCCTTGGTGCCTGGATCACCATGAAGTACATCTGGCCGCCGCTGATCCACGCGATTGAAGAGCGTCAGAAGAAGATCGCCGATGGTCTCTCTGCCGCTAACAAGGGTGAGAAGGCTCTGGCTATCGCGACCGAGCAGGGCAAGGCCATCGAAGCCGACGCCCGCGCCCGTGCCACCACCATTGTTTCTGACGGTGAAAAGCGTGCTCAGAGTATCGTCGATGAAGCCAAAGCTCAGGCTCAGGTCGAAGCCGACCGCATCATCGAGAATGCTCGTGCTGAAGCTGCTCAGGAAATGCAGCGTGCTCGTGAAGCGCTTCGTAACGAAGTGGCTGCTCTTGCCGTTGCCGGTGCTGAGCAGATCCTGGCCCGTGAGGTCGACAAGACCGTTCACGCCGCCATGCTTGAACAATTGAAGGCGAAGCTCTAACTATGGCTGAACTTTCGACGATTGCGCGCCCCTACGCACAAGGCCTGATGAAGGCTTTGAAAGACCGTAATGCCGGCGCTGAAGATGTGGCCCAGGATCTTGAAGTCATCGAAGCTCTCGCTTCCCTGACTAAGAATCCTGAAGTCGCCACGCTGGTTGGCGATCCGAAGCTGACTGACGATCAACTCTGCGACCTGATTGCGGAACTTTGCGGCAACAACCTCCCGAAGGAAGTCGCGAACATGCTGCGCGTGGTCATCGAAAACGGTCGTCTGGAAGCTTTCCCGGAGATCGCCCGTCAGTTTCGTGAGCTGAAGAATTCTTCCGAAGGCATTGCCGATGCCTACATCGAGTCGGCCTTTGAGCTTAGCGCCGCTGAGCTCGACAGCCTGCTTGAGTCGCTTGCCAAGAAGTTCCCCGGCCTCAAACTCCACCCGATCGTTTCCATCAATCCCGAACTGATCGGCGGCGTTTGCATTCGTGTCGGCGACAAACTTCTTGACGGTTCGATTCGCGCTCGTCTCGCTCAGATGAAGACGACGCTCACCGCTTAAAAACATTCGGAGCTGTAAGATGCAACTCAATCCCAGTGAAATCAGCGATCTGCTGAAGAAGCGTATCGAAGGCCTCGGCGTTTCCGCAGATCTTCGTACCCAGGGCACCGTCGTGTCGGTGACCGACGGTATCTGCCGTGTTCACGGTCTTAGCGACGTGATGCAGGGCGAAATGCTGGAATTCCCCGGCAATACGTATGGCCTCGCCCTCAACCTCGAACGTGACTCCGTCGGTGCCGTTATTCTCGGTTCCTACGAACACATTTCCGAAGGCGACCTGGTCAAGACGACCGGCAAGATTCTTTCCGTTCCCGTTGGTCCGGAACTTATCGGCCGCGTTGTGAACGCTCTCGGTCAGCCGATCGACGGCAAGGGTCCGATCAACACGGAACTCTTCGACGTCGTCGAAAAGGTTGCTCCCGGCGTTATCGACCGCCAGTCCGTTTCCCAGCCGGTTCAGACGGGCTTGAAGTCCGTTGACTCCATGATCCCGATCGGCCGCGGCCAGCGCGAACTCATCATTGGCGACCGCCAGTGTGGTAAGACCGCCGTCGCCATCGACACGATCATCAACCAGAAGGGCAAGAACCTTACCTGCGTGTACGTTGCCATCGGCCAGAAGGCCTCCACGATCGCCAACGTCGTTCGCAAGCTCGAAGAAAGCGGCGCCATGGAATACACCATCGTCGTTGCCGCCACGGCTTCCGAATCCGCCGCCATGCAGTACATCGCTCCGTACGCCGGCGCCACGATGGGTGAATACTTCCGCGACCGCGGTGAAGACTCCCTGATCGTCTATGACGACTTGACGAAGCAGGCTTGGGCCTACCGTCAGATTTCCCTGCTGCTCCGCCGTCCGCCGGGACGCGAAGCCTACCCTGGCGACGTCTTCTACCTGCACAGCCGTCTGCTCGAACGTGCCGCTCGCGTGAACCCGGTTTACGTCGAACGCTTCACGGAAGGCAAGGTTACGGGCAAGACCGGTTCCATGACGGCTCTGCCGATCATTGAAACGCAGGCTGGCGACGTTACCGCCTTCGTTCCGACCAACGTGATTTCCATTACCGACGGTCAGATCTTCCTTGAAACCGACCTCTTCAACGCCGGTATCCGTCCCGCCATCAACCCGGGTATTTCCGTGTCCCGAGTCGGTGGTGCCGCTCAGACGAAGATCATCAAGAAGCTCGGCGGTGGTGTCCGTCTTGCCCTGGCTCAGTACCGTGAACTCGCTGCCTTTGCTCAGTTCGCCTCTGACCTCGACGATGTTACCCGCAAGCAGCTCGAACGCGGTCGTGTCGTTACCGAACTCATGAAGCAGCCGCAGTACCAGCCGCTTCAGGTTTGGGAAGAAGCTCTCGTGCTTTACGCCGTGAACATGGGTGCCTACGACGACGTGGCTGTTGCTGACGCGCTTCGTGTCGAACGCGGCATGCGTGAATACCTCAAGACGCACCATGCTGACCTGATCGAAACGATCGAAGCCAAGAAGGAACTCTCCAAGGACGTCGATGCCCAGCTCAAGGCTGCCATCGAGTCGTTCAAGAAGAGCGGTGCTTACTAAGCGTTAACAAATCCAAGAGGACCCATATCCCATGCCCAGTACAAAGGAAATTCGCGGAAAGATCAAGAGCGTGCAAAACACGCGCAAGATCACCAAGGCGATGGAGATGGTTGCGGCCTCGAAGATGCGCAAGGCGCAGGACCGGATGTTTGCGGCCCGTCCGTACGGTGACAAGATTCGAGTGATCTGCTCGCATCTTGCCCGTGCGAACAGCGAATACAAGCATCCGTTCCTCGTTAAGCATGAAGGCACCAAGAAGATTGGTCTCATTCTCGTGACGACCGACAAGGGGCTTGCTGGCCCCCTGAATACCAACATTCAGCGCCTTGTTCTGCACAAGATCAAGGACTGGAGCGCGGAAGGCTACTCCATTGAAGCCACCGCTCTCGGTAACAAGGGGTTAGGCTTCCTCCAGCGCCTTCAGGCCAATGTGGTTAGCCAGGCCGTCCAGCTTGGCGACCGCCCGAACCTCGACCGTCTGATCGGTGCCATCCGCATCCAGATTCAGGCTTACGTCGAAGGCAAGGTGGATTCTGTGCATCTGGCCTATTCCCGTTTTGTTAACGCCATGAAGCAGGTGCCCGTGGTCGAGCAGATTCTGCCGCTTACGGACAGCCATCTTGATGCGGCTGACAAGCGTGATCACTCGTGGGACTATCTCTACGAGCCCGACGCCGAAACCGTTCTCGACGCGCTTCTGAAGCGTTACGTCGAAGCTTTGATTTACCAAGCAGTTGCAGAAAATATGGCTTCTGAACAGAGCGCCCGCATGGTGGCCATGAAGGCCGCTTCGGACAACGCCAAGAAGCTCATCGAAGAGCTGCAGCTCGTTTATAACAAGACCCGTCAGGCCGGCATTACGAAGGAAATCACCGAAATCGTCGGTGGTGCCGCCGCCGTGTCTTAAGTATCGATAACTGAGGAAAACCCATGAGTATCGGACAGATCGTTCAGGTCATTGGCGCCGTGGTTGACATTGAGTTCGCCCGTGATGCCATGCCTAAGGTTTACGAAGCTCTCGTCCTTGAAAAGGATGAAAGCAATCCCCTGGCTGAAGAGGGCCTGACCTTCGAAGTGCAGCAGCAGTTGGGCGACGGCGTGGTGCGTACCATTGCCATGGGCTCTTCTGAAGGCCTGCAGCGCGGCATGAAGGTCAAGAGCACCGGCCATGAAATCTCCGTCCCGGTTGGTCCCAAGACCCTGGGCCGCATTATGGACGTGCTCGGTCGCCCGATCGACGACTGCGGCGACATCGGCGCTGAAGAAGTTCGCCCGATTCATCGTCCGGCCCCGAAGTTCGACGAACTCTCCCCGTCCGTTGAACTTCTCGAAACCGGCATTAAGGTTATTGACCTTATCTGCCCGTTCGCCAAGGGCGGCAAGGTCGGCCTCTTCGGCGGTGCCGGTGTGGGCAAGACCGTCAACATGATGGAGCTCATCAACAACATCGCCAAGCAGTACGGTGGTTACTCCGTGTTTGCCGGCGTCGGTGAACGTACCCGTGAAGGTAACGACTTCTACCACGAAATGGAAGAGTCCCACGTTCTCGACAAGGTGGCCATGGTGTTCGGTCAGATGAACGAACCCCCGGGAAACCGTCTCCGCGTTGCTCTGACGGGCCTTACGATGGCCGAAGCCTTCCGTGACGAAGGCCGCGACATCCTGCTCTTCATCGACAACATCTACCGTTATACCCTTGCCGGTACGGAAGTGTCCGCTCTGCTCGGCCGTATGCCGTCCGCCGTGGGCTACCAGCCGACGCTTGCTGAAGAAATGGGTAAGCTTCAGGAACGTATTGCTTCCACGAAGACCGGTTCCATTACGTCCATTCAGGCCGTTTACGTGCCTGCTGACGACTTGACCGACCCGTCTCCGGCTACCACCTTCGGCCACTTGGACGCCACGGTCGTGCTGTCTCGTGACATCGCTGCCCTTGGTATCTACCCGGCCGTTGACCCGCTTGACTCCACGTCCCGCCAGGTCGACCCGAACATCATCGGCGAAGAGCACTACTCCATCTGCCGTCGTGTTCAGGAAACGCTCCAGCGCTACAAGGAACTCCGCGACATCATCGCCATTCTCGGTATGGACGAACTCGCTCCGGAAGACAAGCTGACGGTTATGCGCGCTCGCAAGATCCAGAACTATCTCTCCCAGCCGTTCCACGTTGCTGAAGTGTTTACCGGTGCTCCCGGCAAGTACGTTCCGCTCAAGGAAACGATCCGCGGCTTCAAGATGATTGTTGAAGGCGAATGCGACGAACTTCCCGAACAGGCCTTCTACATGGTCGGTACCATCGACGAAGCCTTTGAAAAGGCGAAGACCCTGAAGTAATGCTTGCCTGAGGCCGGTCGCAAGATCGGCCCTGTCAAGCGCCCGACAACGGAGCAACTAACATGGCTACTATCAAAGTCGACGTCGTTAGCGCGGAAGAGTCCATCTTCTCCGGTGACGCCGAGCTCGTTTCGCTGCCCGGTAAGTCTGGCGAATTGGGTATTCTGCCTGGGCACGTGCCCCTCATCACGCTGATCCGCCCCGGTTTTGTCCGCATTCATCTGCCGGGCAAGAAGGAAGTGGAACAGGTGTTTGTGGCTGGTGGCGTGCTTGAAGTTCAGCCCGATCTGGTGACTGTGCTGGCTGATACGGCCGTCCGCAGCAATGACCTCGACGAGGCCAAGGCTGCCAAGGCTCTTGAAGATGCCCGCGCACAGCGTCAGAATGCAACGGGCGAAATCGAGATTGCCCGCCTCGAAGCCGAGATGGCCGCTCTGGCCGCTCAGATCGTGGCAATCAAGAAGATTCGTCAGCAGCGTTAAGCGAACGTTGTTTCTGCCAAAAAGGGTGGTATTGTTCAAATACCGCCCTTTTTTTATGTTCAAAATCAAGAAAGCGCAGGGATGCAGGTCAGTCGGCTGCTGGATGCAGGTACGATTATCTGATGCGTAACCAAGCGCTTGAGAACAAAGGTATTTGATTCAATCAGGAGGTCAGCATGGCTGGCGTTAAGGTACTGGTAACTACAGACGGGTCTAATTTGAGTGACAAGGCGATTGATACGGCCATCGATCTGACGAAGCAGCTCGGCGGCGAACTCATCGGCATGACTTCGGTCGTCGGCGAGGCCCCGACCGGTGGTTTTGAGGCCGAGGATGCCGCCGTCCGCGACCGGCTGGCCGCCATCAGCCGCAAGGCTGCCGAAAAGGGCGTCCCGTGCGAAGTGGTTGCCGAGCATGCAGACGCCATCTGGAAGGGCGTGCTGGCCTGCGCCGTCCGCCACGACGTGTCCTTCATCGTGATGGCCAGCCGCGGTCTCGGCTCCATCGGCTCGTTCCTGCTGGGCAGCGAAACCCAGAAGGTCCTGCATCAGGTCGACCGCCCGGTCCTCATCGTCCGCTAACCGTCGGACAAGAGCTTCTTCAAGGCTTCCAGAAGGTCGTCGGTCGAAAGGCCGACGACTTCTATTCGTTTTTCACGGCTCGTGTCGCCGCTCAGCAGACGCACGGAGCTCTTGGAGACGCCCAGCCCCTTGGAGAGGTACTTGATCAGCGTCGCGTTGGCCTTGCCGTCCACAGGAGGAGAGGCCAGGGCGATCTTGAGCCTGTCGCCGTGAACGCCGACGACGGCAGTCCGCTTGGCGCCCGGTTGCGCGTGCACTGCGATGACGGGGGCGTTGTTCTTGCCGGTCGTCAGCCAGCTGGTGTTCGTGAAAGGGGACTCTGGGTTGGCGGGCATGTCTAGCTCTTTTGTATTTCTTCCGTTTCTAAGTGGGAACCATGAAACCGATCAACGATTGCTTTTTGCGTGCGCTCAAGCGTGAAAAAACCGATTTTACCCCCGTGTGGCTGATGCGTCAGGCCGGCCGCTATCTGCCGGAGTATTGCGAAACCCGTGCGCGCGCGGGCAGTTTCATGGGCCTCGCCATGAACCCCGATTACGCTACGGAAGTGACGCTGCAGCCGATCGACCGTTACGGTCTCGACGCGGCCATCCTTTTTTCCGACATTCTGACGGTTCCCGATGCCATGGGCCTCGGCCTGCACTTCGTGGCCGGCGAGGGTCCCGTGTTCGACCATCCCGTTCAGAGCGAGGAGGCCGTTGCCAAGCTCTACGTGCCTGAATCCGACAAGGAGCTCCGCTACGTCATGGACGCCGTGACGTCGATCCGCAAGGCCCTCAACAACCGAGTCCCCCTGATCGGCTTCTCCGGCTCTCCCTTCACGCTTGCCTGCTACATGATCGAAGGCCGCGGCAGCCGCGACTTCCGTACGGTCAAGACCATGATGTACCAGCGCCCCGACCTGCTCGAGCGCGTGCTTGACGTCAACGCCAAGGCCGTTGCCACGTATCTGAACGCCCAGATCGCCGCAGGCGCTCAGGCCGTTCAGATTTTCGACACCTGGGGCGGCATGCTCGCCGACGGCGACTTCCAGCGCTTCTCTCTGCGCTACACCCGCCAGGTGCTCGACAGCCTCGTTCGCGAAAACGAGGGCGAGGTTGTTCCGTCCATCGTCTTCACGAAGGGCGGCGGCGAATGGCTCTCCGAAATCGCGGCCTCCGGCTGCAATGCGGTCGGCCTCGACTGGACGGTCAACATGACCCGTGCACGTCGCGTCGTTGAGGACAAGGTCGCCCTTCAGGGCAACATGGACCCGCTCGCCCTCTTCGGCCCCGAGGAGACAATCCGCGCCGAGGCACGCAAGGTCATGGACGGCTTCGGTATGATTGGCAATGGCGGCCATGTCTTCAATCTCGGACACGGCATCAACCAGTTCACGCCGATTGAAAACGTTCAGATCCTGGTCGACGAAGTTCACGAATATAGCCGACGCTATCACTGATTCTCGATAGGGTTATGCACAGCTTTTTTCAACTGTGCGAGTCGTTGCAAAGGCGCTCAAGACGAAAGATGTCTTGGCGCCTTTGTCTTTTAATGGACTGCAGGACAGTCCCGTTAGGGGATGCCTATTGAACAGATAGTGGCGCGAACAATGGATTTGGACAGGTTTTTAGGAAAAAGCTCGGAAAATTGTCCACAAGATTATCCACATTTCTTCAAGGGGCGGGCCAGAGGCGATGACAAAGGAAGCGGGCGATCTTTATGCAAAGGTGATGGTGGACACGCCGGGGCTCGGGCTGCTTGACTATGCCGTGCCGGCGGACATGCTCGTTGCAGTGGGGGACCGCGTCGTCGTGGGCCTGCGCACGCGGAACGTCGTGGGCATCGTGGCGGGGCTTCGGGCGGCCGCCGATTTCGCGGAGAACAGGGTCAGGCAGATCAAGGCCGTCCTGCGCGACTCCGCGCCCATGACCGAGGAGTGGTTGGCGCTGACCCGCTTTGCCGCGGGCTACTACATCCGCTCATGGGGCGAGGCGGCCGTGCCGACGCTTCCCGTCTTCTTCCGCCGCATTCCCGGCGTGAGGCATCAGAACCAGCTCGAAAAGCTGAAGAAGCTGCCGGAGCCCGCAGGCGAGGCAGGGCCGAAGCCCGCGCTCAACGACGAACAGAGTGCGGCGGTGGAGGCCGTCTCGACGGCTTCCGGCTACAGCCCCTTCCTTCTGTTCGGCGTGACGGGGTCGGGCAAGACCGAAGTCTATCTTCACATCATGGAGCGGGTTCTTGCCCGTGATCCCGAGGCTCAGGTCCTCCTGCTCGTACCGGAAATCAATCTGACGCCCCAACTCGAGGGCCGCGTGCGATCACGCTTTCCCGGCGAGAGCGTCGTGACGCTCAACTCAGATCTGGCGGACATGGAGCGCGCGCGCTCCTGGCTTGCCGTACACGAGGGGCGCGCCCGCGTGCTCGTTGGCACGCGCATGTCGGTCTTCTCCAGCTTCCGCAAGCTTTCCCTCGTCATCGTCGACGAGGAGCATGACCAGTCGTTCAAGGCGGGGGACGGACTTCGATACTCGGCCCGAGACCTTGCCGTCTGGCGAGCCCACAGGAACGGGATTCCCGTCGTGCTAGGCTCTGCCACGCCTTCGATTGAAAGCTGGGTCAAGGCACAGTCTGGCGGCTACAGGCTTCTTGAGCTTCATCAGCGCGCCGTGCAGAATGCCCTGCTGCCTGCCATCGAGCTCATCGAGCCGCCGAGGCGTGGCTCGGGCGAGGCGCTCTCCGATGAGGCGTGCGCAGCCATGAGCCGTTGTCTGGAAGCCGGCCGTCAGGTGCTTGTGTTTCTCAACAGGCGAGGTTACTCGCCCGTGCTGTCATGCCCCGCCTGCGGCTGGGTGAGCACGTGCAGGCGCTGCTCCACCTTCTCCGTCTTCCACAAGTCTTCCAGATCGCTGGTCTGCCACCACTGCGGCTGGCAGACGGAGGTGCCTGAAGCCTGTCCCTCTTGCGGCAATGTCGACATTCTGCCGCGAGGCATCGGCACGGAGCGTCTTGAGGAGGAGATCGGCCGGAGGTTCCCCGAGCGCAAGGTGCTTCGCATAGACCGAGACAGTGTCTCCCGCAAGCATGAGGCTGAAAAGGCCTTCGCCAAGGTACACCGCGGAGAGGTGGACATTCTGGTCGGCACCCAGATGATCGCGAAGGGGCACGACTTCTACAATGTCGGTCTGGTCGTCATTCTCAATTCCGACGCCCAGATCCTGAGTCCTGATGCGCGCGCCAAGGAGCGGCTCTTCGCCACGCTGATGCAGGTGGCGGGCCGTGCCGGCCGCCACGGCGATCAGGGGCGCGTCGTCATTCAGACGCGGCTTCCCGAGGACCCCCTTTTCGGCGCTCTGGAAAAGCAGGACTACAGGGGCTTTGCGGAGTCTCTCGTCGAGGAACGCAAGGAAAACTGGTGCGTTCCCTTTGTCCATCAGGCACTGGTCACGGCGCAGGCGAAGACGCTCGCCGAGGCACTCTACTTCCTCAACGCCTGCGCAAAGTCAGGCTTCAGCATGGCTCCCGAGGACGTCAGGGTCTTCGATCCCGTGCCCATGCCCCTCGTGCGCCTGATGGATGTCGAACGCGCCCAGTTGCTCGTCGAGGCCGACGGCAGGGCATCCCTGAACCGTTTTCTCTGGCAGTGGCAGGCAACCTTCAATGCGCCCTCGGGCATCGACTGGACCATCGAGGTCGACCCGGCATCCATCTAGTCGGGCACCTTCCGGACGTTTTTTGAACGGAGGGAATTCCGTTATAATGACCTTCTTCTCCGCGTGGTGAAATGGATATCATGCAGCCCTCCGAAGGCTGCGGTACAGGTTCGATTCCTGTCGCGGGGACCATTTTCGGATCCCGTCTCGATCTTCGAGGCGGGATTTTCTTTGCCCGAAGATTACGGAAGGCGGGCGTCGTTAAGGCTGACGGCAGGGCGGATGGTGTGTAATGAGGTGCGGGCGCCGCTGTGGTGGCCGTCTGAAGCGGTTATCATTACAGGACTTCAAAAACGGCTGCTCAAACGGTCTTCGGACCGCGCCGAAACGACAGATACGGCCCGTCAAGAGGACGGGCGGAGATGATGGAAGATGAAAATACCCGTTGATATTGCTCTTCACAAGAAGAGCCGCGAACTCGAACTCGTTTACGAAGACGGCCCCGTCCGTCTGAGCTTCGAATACCTGCGCGTGCTGTCTCCGTCCGCCGAAGTGCAGGGCCATTCGCCTGATGAAGCCGTGCTTCAGGTTGGCAAGCGCCTCGTCGACATTACGGGCGTGCAGGTGGTCGGCAACTATGCGATCCAGTTCACGTTCTCCGACGGCCACGACTCCGGCATCTACAGCTGGGACTATCTTGAAAAGCTCGTCAACGAGAGGGACGTGCTCTGGCAGCAGTATCTCGACGATCTTGCCAAGAACGGCGCCTCCCGCGAACCGAACGATCCGGCCAACAAGCCCTTTGAGGAAAAGGCCGCCAAGCTGAAGCCCGCACACCACTGCTCCCATTCCTGACAACAACCGCAAAAAATGCAGAACAACAACAAGGACGAGGCCTCCAGACAGGAGGCTCACCATCAGATCGATTTCGGCTACCAGATGGTCGATGAGGACAAGAAGGCCGATCAGGTTCGAGAGGTCTTCGACAGCGTTGCGCCCAAGTACGACCTTCTCAACGACGTGCTCAGCCTCGGGCTTCATCGCGTCTGGAAGAGCCGCTGCATCAATGCGACCGAAACGAAGCAGGGCCAGAAGGTGCTCGACATTGCCAGCGGCACCTGCGACCTTGCGATCGCGCTTGCCCGCCGTGCCGGCGCTGGCAACGTCGTGGCCACCGACATCAATCACGAGATGCTTGCGATCGGCGCCCAGCGCCTTCTTCAGGCGGGCTTCCCGTGCCCTGTCGTCGAGGCCGATGCTGAAATGCTCCCCTTTGCCGACAACACGTTTGATGTCGTGACCGTGTCCTTCGGCATCCGCAACATGACGCACAAGGACCGCGCCCTGCGCGAGATGCTGCGCGTGCTGCGTCCGGGCGGCAGGCTCCTCGTGCTGGAGTTCTCCAAGTGCCAGCCCTGGTTCAAGCCGATCTACGACTTCTATTCCTTCCGCTTCATGCCCTGGGCGGGCGGCGTCATCGCCGGCGACCGCGAGTCCTACCGCTATCTTGCGGAGTCCATTCGCATGCACCCCGACCAGCCGACTTTTGCAGGCATGATGACGGATGCGGGCTTTGAACGCGTGTCCTGGAAGAACATGACCTTCGGCATCTGCGCCATGCACATCGGCTTCAAGCCCGGCGCCTGATTTTTTCCACCACCAAGTGACCAACGACCATGAAGAAATTTCTCGTTGCTTTTTTGATCTGCTTCAGCATGGTGACGACCAGCATGGATGCTGACGCCGCCAAGCGCTTCGGCGGCGGAAGCTCCTTTGGCCGTCCCGCACCGACTTTCAGCCAGAAGGCTCCGGCGCCGTCCGCCGCGCCCAAGGCGCCCCAACAGCAGAATGCTGCCGGCCAGCAGCGCCAGCAGCCCAACGCCGCTCCCGCGCAGCAGGCCCAGCGTCCGTCCATGATGCGTAGCGTCCTGACGGGCCTTGCCGCCGCACTCGGCATTTCCGCGCTTCTATCGCTGCTCGGCATTGAGGGCGCAGGCCTGGTGAGCCTCATCACAGGCATTCTCGCTGCCGTGGCGATCTTCTTCGTGCTGCGCATGGTGCTCGGCATGATGATGCGCAAGCGTGTCCAGACCTCTTCCGGCTATGCCGAGCCGATTCAGTACAGCGACGTGCCCAAGGATGAGCCGCAGCAGGCCGCCCGTACGTACGAAGCGCCCGCGGCTGCTTCCGGCGCCCGCACCGGTAGCGTGATGGACCAGTTCGCAGGCGGTGCCGCTCAGGATGACGGCGTGCGCGACATCACGCCCGACGACTTTGACCGCAAGGCCTTCCTCGAGACGGCGCTCGAACAGTACCGCAAGCTGCAGAAGGCCTGGGATACGGGCAACGTGATCGAGATCTCCGACTTCACGACCACCGAGGTCTTCACTGCCATCACGCACCAGCTGCGCGAACGCGGCGCTCAGGCCTACAAGTCCGACATCAAGGAGCTCAAGAACGAGCTGCTCGGCATCACCGAGTCCGACGGCGTCTACCTCGCCAACATCCGCTTTACGGGCAGGATCGAAATCGATGGTGAAGTCGAGGAGTTCGATGAGACCTGGATCCTCGAAAAGCCCGTCGAAGGCGACGAGGGCTGGCTCCTCGGAGGCATTCAGCAGAACGCTTGACGGGCCGTCGATTTCTGTCATCGTTTTGTCATATAAAAAACGTGTCCTTTCCCTCTGGCTGAGGGAAAGGACACGTTTTTTTTGATCTCGATGAAACAATGGTCGATTGGTGTCCCCGAGGTCGGATTTTTTACATTCTGCAGGGTACGGTGGGAGGCAATACGCCCTACAATTCGCGCGAATAAACAAGGTTTTCCCTTCAACGTCGTTTTATGAGGAAATATGTGAGATGGCGCTGATTGGTTTTGTAATGCTCTACATGCTGGCGACGATCGCCATCGGCCTCTATGCCGCAACGCGTGTGAGCAGTACGAGTGATTTTGCCCTTGCAGGGCGCAGTCTTCCGCTGCCTATGGTCATCACGGCAACGTTTGCCACCTGGTTTGGTTCCGAAACCATTCTGGGTCTTCCCGGCCGCTTCATCGAGAGCGGCATTGTAGGTGTGATCGAAGAGCCGTTCGGCTCCGGCATGGCTCTGATTCTTGTGGGCATGTTCTTCGCACAGAAGCTCTACAAGCTCAACATCCTGACGATCGGCGACTACTACCGCGAGCGCTACGGCCGCGGCGTCGAGGTTCTCTGCACGCTTTTCATCGTCCTCTCCTACCTCGGGTGGGTGGGGGCTCAGGTCGCTGCGCTCGGTCTCGTGATCAACCTGATCACCGAGGGCTACATCTCCGTGTCTGGCGGCATGGTGATCGGCACCGTCGTTGTGCTTGCCTACACGATGTACGGCGGCATGTGGTCCGTCGCAGTCACCGACTTCGTGCAGATGATCATCATCGTGCTCGGCCTCGTTGCGATCCTCTTTTTTGCGTCGGATCTCGCGGGCGGTTTCGGCAAGGTGATCGACTACGCTCATGAGCGCGATCTCTTCAATGCGCTTCCTGAGCCGACGGCGACCGGGTGGCTCTTTTGGATATCCTCCGCCATCACGATGATGATCGGCTCGATTCCGCAGCAGGACGTCTTCCAGCGCGTCATGTCCGCCAGAAACGTGCAGACGGCCGTGGCCGGCCCCGTCATCGGCGGCTGCGTCTACATCCTCTTTGCGTTTGTGCCGATGTTCATCGTCATCGCCGCCATTCTGGTAATGCCCGGCAGCGCGCAGGACATGCTCGCCACCGATCCGCAGCGCCTGTTGCCGACGCTCGTTCGTGACCACATGCCGCTCTGGCTCCGCGTGCTTTTCTTTGGCGCCGTGCTCTCGGCCGTGATGTCGACTGCGTCCGCCACGATGCTCGCTCCGTCGACTGCCTTTGTGAGCAACATCCTCACGCACTTCGTCCGCCTCAACGACCGGAACATGCTCCGTGCGATGCGCTGGACGGTGTTCGGCTTTGCGATCATGGTGCTGTCGTACTCGCTCTTTGTCGAAGGCACCGCCATCTACGACATGGTGGCCATGGCCTACCAGTTCCCCGTGATCGGCGCCTTCTGGCCGCTCGTCTGCGGGCTCTACTGGAAGCGCACGACCCGTCAGGGCGTCTGGTGGTCGATGCTTCTCGGCGCCGGCGTCTGGACGGTGCTGACGACGACGGCGTTCGGCGACGTGTTCCCGAACGTCCTCGGCGGCTTCCTGGCTGCAGGCTTCGGCATGGTGGCGGGCTCGCTCGCCCCGACGCGTGGCAACCGCGAGTATCTGGCCTGGTGGCACGAAAAGAATCGTGACAATGTCGTCAACGAGCCTCTGATGCCCAAGCCGGCCGTTGTTCCGATCAGCTCGCCGGCCTGATAAAATTCATCTACCAGTCACAGGCGGGAGCCCTCGATGAGGGCTCCCGCTTCTTGTTTCAGAGTCACGCATTCCAGGACCACGCATATCCATGAACATCGTCATTCTTGCCGCCGGCATGGGCAAGCGCATGCATTCCAAACTGCCCAAGGTTCTCCAGCCTCTCGCAGGCCGACCGATGCTCGATCACGTGCTTGATGCCGTGGAGGGCTTTGCCGCCGTCAAGACGGTTGTCGTCGGTCATTGCGCGGAGGAGGTGCAGAAGCACTACGAAGGCAGGACCGACCTGCAGTTCGCGCTTCAGATGCCGCAGCAAGGAACGGGGCATGCACTGATGCAGGCCTGGCCCGTGCTCGACCGAAACGAACCCCAGACGCTTGTCTGCCTCGGAGACGTGCCGCTTCTGTCCGCTGAAACGGCCCGCCGCATGCTCGAGGAGGCGGAGAAGAGCGAGTTCGTTCTCCTCACCATTGAAATGGACAATCCGAAGGGCTACGGCCGCATCGTGCGAAACGCCGAGGGCGTCGTAACGGCCATCGTCGAGGAAAAGGATGCGACCGACGAGCAGCGCCTGATCAGGGAGGTCAACACCGGCATCATGGTGCTCCCGACGGCCCGTCTTGACGCCTGGCTCGACGCCCTGAAGAACGACAACGCCCAGAAGGAGTACTACCTCACGGATCTCGTGGGCTTCGCGGCCGCCGACGGCGTGCGCATCTCCGCCGTTCATCCTGACCATGCCTATGAAGTCGAGGGCGTCAACTCCAAGGTGCAGCTCGCCGCCCTTGAGCGTACCTGGCAGCGCGTGCAGGCCGACCGCCTGCTTGAAGCCGGCGTGACGCTCATTGATCCCGACCGCATCGACATTCGCGGCGAGCTTGTCTGCGGACAGGACGTCGAGATCGACGTCGGCTGCGTGTTCGAGGGCCGCGTCGTGCTCGGCAACGGCGTTCGCGTGGGCGCCTACAGCGTGATTCGCAATACGACGGTCGAGGATGACGTCGAAATCCTTCCCTTCTGTCACTTTGAAGGCGCCGCGGTCGGCAGGGACTCTTGCATCGGCCCGTACTCGAGGCTTCGTCCGGGCGCCGAACTCACGGGCAACAACCACATCGGCAACTTCGTCGAGGTGAAGAAGTCCGTCATCGGTCAGGATTCGAAGGTCAACCATCTCACCTACATCGGCGACGCCGACGTGGGCGCGCGCGTCAATGTCGGCGCAGGCACGATCACCTGCAACTATGACGGCGTGAACAAGTTCCGCACGGTCATTGGCGACGATGCGTTCATCGGGTCCGACACCCAGCTCATCGCGCCCGTCGAGGTCGGTGCAGGCGCCACGATTGGTGCGGGCACGACGCTTACGAGGAACGCGCCCGCGGGCAAGCTCACGCTTTCCCGCGCCCGTCAGATGACGATCGAGGGCTGGACGCGTCCGGTCAAGAAGCAGTAAGACAGAAAGAAACCGGGCGGCCGCAGGGCCGCCCGAAGAACGTTTGGAGAGAAAGAAATGTGTGGTATCGTCGCCGCCGCGAGTCATCGCGATGTCGTGCCCATGCTTTTGGAAGGCCTTCGTCGCCTTGAATACCGTGGCTATGACTCCTGCGGGGTCGCCACGCTTGATCAGGGCGTCCTGAAGAGGGCCCGCACCGTGTCCCGCGTGCACGAGCTTGTCGAGCGCGTGGCCGAAGACGGCGTCAAGGGCACCGTCGGCATTGCGCACACGCGCTGGGCCACCCACGGCGCTCCCGAGGTCTGCAACGCTCATCCGCATATCTCGCGCAACCGCATTGCGCTGGTGCACAACGGCATCATCGAGAATCACGAGGAGATCCGCCGCGAGCTTCAGGCCAAGGGCTATGAGTTCACGAGCCAGACCGACACGGAAGTGGTCGCACATCTCATCAACGACAACGATGACGGCGATCTGCTCAAGGCCGTCATGACAGCCGTCACGCGCCTGCGCGGCAGCTATGCCATTGCCGTGATCGCCGCCGACGAGCCCGACCGCGTCATCGCCGCCCGTCAGGGCTCGCCCATGGTCGTGGGTGTCGGCGACGGTGAGAACTTCATTGCCTCCGACGCCATGGCGGTCGGCGGCACGACGGATCGCATCGTCTATGTTCACGAGGGCGACGTCGTCGACGTTCGTCCGGATTCCTGGCAGGTCTACGAGCGCACGGAGGCGGGTGAATTCATTCCCGCCGACCGTGAGGTCAAGGTGGTTCACGCCTATGCGGGCGCCGTCGAGCTCGGGCCCTACCGTCATTTCATGCAGAAGGAGATCTTCGAGCAGCCCCGAGCGGTCGGCGACACGCTCGAAGGCGTGGCGGCCTTCTCCCCCACGCTCTTCGGCGCCGAAGCCGAAGGCATCTTCCGCAACACGCAGCGCCTGCTCTTCCTTGCCTGCGGCACGTCGTACTATTCCGCTCTCACGGCCAAGTACTGGATCGAGGAGATCGCAGGCATTCCGTGCGACGTCGAGATCGCGAGCGAATACCGCTACCGCGTCTCCGTGCCCGATCCGAGGACGCTTGTCGTGACGATCTCCCAGTCGGGTGAAACGGCCGATACGTTGGCGGCCCTTCGCCATGCCCGCGACGAGCTGGGCATGTCCCAGACGCTCACCATCTGCAACGTGGCGACGTCGGCCATGGTGAATGAGAGCCGTTTGGCCTACATCACGCGCGCTGGCGTCGAGATCGGCGTTGCATCCACGAAGGCCTTCACGACGCAGCTTACCGCTCTCTATCTGCTTGCCTGCACGCTTGCCAAGCTCAACGGCCGCCTCACGAAGGAGGATGAGGAGACGGAGCTCAAGCGCCTGCGCCATCTGCCAGCCGCAATGAGCGCCGTGCTCGCGCTCGAGCCTCAGATTATCGCCTGGGCGGAAAGATTTGCCGCCAAGCAGCATGCGCTCTTCCTCGGTCGCGGCGTGCACTATCCGATCGCGCTCGAAGGGGCCCTGAAGCTCAAGGAGATCAGCTACATCCACGCCGAAGCCTATCCCGCCGGCGAGCTCAAGCACGGTCCGCTTGCACTGGTTGACCGCGAAATGCCGGTCGTGACGGTTGCGCCCAACGACCGCCTGCTTGAAAAGCTCAAGAGCAACATGCAGGAGGTTCGTGCCCGTGGCGGCGAACTCTATGTCTGCGCCGACGGCGACTCCGTCATCGAGTCGTCCGAGGGCATGCATGTCATCCGCATGCCTGAAAACTACGGCCGTCTTTCGCCGATCCTTCACGTGGTGCCGCTGCAGCTCCTTGCGTACCACACGGCTCTTGCCCGCGGAACGGATGTGGACAAGCCCCGCAACCTCGCCAAGAGCGTGACGGTCGAATAAGACCGCGCCCTGCAGACGAAGCAAGAAGCAAAGGCCGCAACCCATCAGGGGCTGCGGCCTTTTCAATTCGGAGGTGTGAAACGGACTAGCCGCCCGCCATGAACGTGCGGATGCCCGAGCCGATGAACTGCACGCCGATGCAGATGAGCAGGAAGCCCATGAGCTTGCCCAGCACGAGCGTGCCGGAGGGGCCGAGCCTGCGGGTCAGGATGTCGGAGTAGCGCATGACGGCCCAGGAGGCCATGGCCGTGAAGATGATCGCAAGGACCGTCCAGCCGAAGGCGATGGCGATGTCCGCATAGTTGGAAAGCTCGGCGATCTCGGTGGAGAAGCCGATCACGACGGCGATCGTACCGGGGCCGGCGATGCCCGGCATGGCAATCGGGAAGAAGGCGTAGTCGTCCTTGTCGCGTCGCACGATGGGCGCCTTGTTCGGCGAGCTTCCGCCGAACAGCATCTGATAGCCGATGGCTGCGACGACGAGGCCGCCGGAGATTCGCATGGCGCCGTAGGAGATGCCGAAGAACGCGAGCAGCATGTTGCCGCCCACGAGGCTTACGGCCATGATGATGCCGGCATAGATGCCGGCCCAGTTCGCCTGCTGGCGGCGGCGCTCCTCGGACATGCCCTGCGTCAGGCTGACGAAGAGCGGGAGCTTCGAGAGCGGATTGGTGATCACGAGCAGCGACACCAGACCGCCGAGAAAATACTGAAAATGGATGGCTTCCAACATGATTGAGCTGACGACCGGCACCTAGTCGGAAAGGGGTGCCGAAAAAGGGATGCGTCACATTAAGACATTGCGCGGTGTTTTGCAAGACATGGGCGGTTTGTCGTATGCAGACGAGCGTTTTTGTACGTCGGATTAGGTGGACGCCCTAGGGACTTCGCGGTAAATAAGGAATAACCATTAAGAAAATCCGCTATGGATGCAAGAAGTGCCTTATTATTGGGAGTCCTTCAAAACGCCCTTTTCGGGGGGCGTTTCTGATGACGATCGCTGCCTCCTTCCCAGAGGCTCCATCCAGAAAAAAATTACACGGCAGGCGGTTTCGTCCGTCGGTCAACCCGGAGACCTCATAAATGTCCGCGGCTTCTGCAAACCATAAAACTCCGATTTACAAGGTGCTGTACTTTCAGGTCATCTGCGCCATTGTCATCGGCATTCTCCTGGGCTTTCTTGCACCCGAGATCGGTGCTCAGATGAAGCCCTTCGGCGACGGCTTCATCCGCCTCATCAAAATGATCATCGCGCCCGTGATCTTCTGCACGGTCGTGACAGGCATTGCGGGCATGGAGGACATGAAGAAGGTCGGCAAGACCGGCGGTCTTGCGCTTCTCTACTTTGAGGTCGTCTCGACCATCGCACTCATCATCGGTCTCATCATCGTCAACACGGTCCAGCCCGGCGTCGGCATGCATGTCGATCCGAACACGCTCGATCAGGCTGCGGTTTCCGCCTATACGGGTCCCGGCAAGATGCAGACGACGACGGAATTCCTGATGAACGTCATCCCGAACACCGTCGTGGGCGCCTTTGCCAACGGCGACATCCTGCAGGTGCTCTTCTTCTCCATCCTCTTCGGCTTCGCGCTGCACAAGTTCGGCGGCCGCGGCACGCTGATCTTCGACGTGATCGAGAAGTCCGCACACGTTCTCTTCCAGATCGTCGGCATGATCATGCGCGTGGCTCCCGTCGGCGCCTTCGGCGCCATGGCCTTCACGATCGGCAAGTACGGCATCGCCTCGCTGCTGCCGCTGGCGAAGCTGATGGGCACGTTCTACCTGACCTGCCTTCTCTTCATCTTCGGCGTGCTCGGCACCATCTGCCGCATCCACGGCTTCTCGATCATGCGCTACATCTCCTACATCAAGGAGGAACTCCTGATCGTGCTCGGCACGTCCTCGTCCGAGTCCGTGCTGCCGCGCATGATGACGAAGATGGAGCTCGCCGGCGTGTCCCGCTCCGTCGTGGGTCTCGTCATTCCGACGGGCTACTCCTTCAATCTTGACGGCACCGCCATCTACCTGACGATGGCCGCGGTCTTCATCGCCCAGGCCTGCGACGTCTCCATGACGCTCACCCAGCAGCTCACGCTGCTTGCCGTGCTGCTCCTCACCTCGAAGGGCGCCGCCGGCGTGACGGGTTCGGGCTTCATCGTGCTTGCCGCCACGCTCTCCGCCGTCGGCCATGTGCCTGTCGCCGGTCTTGCACTCATTCTCGGCATCGACCGCTTCATGTCCGAGGCCCGCGCCCTCACCAACATGATCGGCAACGGCATCGCCTGCGTCGTGGTCGGCCACTGGTGCAGGGAGGTCGACAACGACAAGCTCAAGGTTGTGATGCACAGCAAGAAGAAGTATCACGAGAACGAGGACGCGTCCTGAAGGGACGGTTCCTGAACACCGGTAATGAAAAAAGGCTGCCCGAAGGGGCAGCCTTTTTGCTTCGGGGCTCCCTGAGGGAACCCCTGTTTGTGACGGATCTTACTTCTTGGCCTGAAGCTTGACGGGGATGAAGATGCGTCCGCCGTTGCGCTGCACGAGAAGGAGAACCTTGTTGTCCTTGCACTGCTCGAGCAGGTCGTCTCGGCTCTTGAGGAGCTTGCCGTCGGCGCTCACGAGGATGTCGCCCGCACGGATGCCTGCCTTGGCGGCGGGACCGGAAGTCTGGGTGACGAGAAGACCGGTGGTTTCAGCCTTCTTCTCCTCCTCCTTCGTAAGCGGGCGGGCCGTCACGCCGAGGCGGGTTTCATTGGCTGCCGTGGCCTGCTTTTCCTCGGCCGCCTTGTTGGAGCCAACCGTCACCTTGATCTCCTGCTCCTTGCCGTCGCGGAAGACCGTCATCGTGACTTCGGTGCCCGGACGGATGGTGCTCACGAGAGAGGGCAGGGTGACGGAGGAGGTGACCTTCTTGCCGTTGAGCGCAAGAATGACGTCGCGCTCACGCAGGCCTGCCTTTTCGGCGGGGCTGTCCTTTTCTGTCTTCGTCACGAGGGCGCCCTCAGGCGTCTTGAGGCCGAGGCTGTCGGCGAGCTCCTGATTGATTTCCTGGATGAAGACGCCGACATAGCCGCGGGTGACCCTGCCGTCCTTGACGAGCTGGTCCTTGATCTGCATGGCCAGATCGATCGGGATGGCGAAGGAGAGGCCCATGAAGCCGCCCGACGTCGAGAAGATCTGGGAGTTGATGCCGACCACTTCACCCTGCATGTTGAAGAGCGGACCGCCGGAGTTGCCGGGGTTGACGGCCACGTCGGTCTGGATGAACGGCACATACTGGTCGCTCGGGAGGTTGCGCGAGAGCGCGGAGACGATGCCGGCCGTCACGGTGTTGTCGAGGCCGAACGGGCTGCCGATGGCGGCCACCCATTCACCGACCTTGAGCTTGCTGGAGTCGCCCATCTTGAGCACGGGCAGGTCCTTCGCTTCGATCTTGATGACGGCGATGTCGGTCTGCTTGTCGGAGCCGAGCACCTTGCCCTTGAATTCACGCTTGTCGGTGAGGCGGACGATGAGTTCATCGGCCCCCTCGACCACGTGGGCGTTCGTCATGATGATGCCGTCGGAGGAGACGATGAAGCCGGAGCCCGTGCCGCGCTGCTCGGGAATTTCCTGCGGACCGAAGTCGAAGGGAATGCCGAAGCGGCGGAAGATCTCGGCGCCGCGCGGGTCAAGGCCCGGAATGCCGGCGTTTTCAACCGTGCGGGCGTTGCGGATCATCTGGATGTTCACGACGCCGGGGCCGTTGTCCTCGACGAGCTTCACGAAGTCGGGGAGCTGCACCTGCTGCTTGTCTTCAGAGCCGCCGAAGATGGTGACGCCGGCAGTGGCCGGAACGGCGATGGAGCTGATGACGGCCGCGACCGCCAGAGAGAGCGTCGCGGAGCGGGCGAATTTCGATGCAAACATGCTTTTTTCCTGAGTGTGAGTCCCGGAAACGATGCGGCCGGGCCGCATTGTTTCCCAATTGATCCAACAACTTTATCGCAAAACGGATGACCGGGGTATCAGCTACAGGTAATGGTTGTGCAACAGGGGTTAAATTTGTAACAGAGGGGAAGTCCCTGTCAGACAGCCGCAGCGGCTGCTCCGAGCTTCGGAAGGCGGATGCGGAAGGTCGTGCCGCGCCCGTCAAGGCCGTCGTCGATTGCGATCGTGCCATGATGGATGTCGACGATGCGCTTGACGATGGCGAGTCCGAGGCCCGTACCCGAGGTCTTGGTGCCGAGCGCGCGGTAGAAGCGGTCGAAGACGCGTTCGCGCTCCTCGGGGGCGATGCCCGGACCGTTGTCGCAGATCTCGATGACCGCGCCGTCGGTGTCCGCATCGGTTCGGGTGCGGATTTCGATGCGCCCGCCCTCAGGCGTGTAGCGCACGGCGTTGTCCGTGAGGTTCGTCATCATCAGCCGCACGGCGTCCTCGAGCCCTTCCGTTGAGGCGGGCTCCGTGACGGCCGTGACCGTGATGCTCTTCTGGGAGGCAATGGGCGTCATGTCCTCGCACACGCTGTGGGCGAGGCTGTCGAGCTTGATCGTGCTTGCGGGATGCTTCGTCGAATCGGGATCGAGACGCGCAAGCGTGAGGAGCTGCTGCACGAGGCGGGTGGCTCTGTTGATGCCCTCGTTGAGGCGCATGAGGCTCTTCTCGCGCGCCTCGTCGGTCTTGGCGCGCTGTGCGAGCTGAACCTGAAGCTTGAGGGCCGTCAGCGGCGTGCGGAGTTCGTGGGCGGCGTCGGAGGCGAAGCGCTGCTGTGCTGAGAGGCTTTCGCGCAGTCGGTCCAACAGGTGGTTGATGGCGCTGACGAGGCCTGCGAGCTCAAGCGGAAGTCCCTTCGTCGAGATGGGCTCGAGAGACGTGGGAGATCGGCGTGCGACGGAGCGCGCCGTCTTTTCGAGCGGTGCGAGGCCGCTGCCCACCACGATCCAGACGGCGATCGCGATGAAGGGCAGAAGCAGGCAGAGAGGCTGCAGGACGCGGAAGGCGGACGAGGCGGCGAGTTCGGTTCGCACGGCCGTGTCCTGGCCCACCGTGATGATGAGCGGGCCCGCCGGCGTCGAGTAGGTGCGCCAGTTGACGCCGTTGAGCTTGGCGCTGGCAAAGCCCGGCGCGTCGGGAAGCGGCAGGTACGGCTGATCCTCGCGCTGCCAGACGGTGTTGTTCGCGGAGTCGTAGACCTGGACCACGATGTGGTAGGACTGCGCGTCGCCGATGATGGTCAGGTGATCGGGATCGGCAAGCGGGAAGGAGTGCGTGACGGACTGCGCAAGCGATTCCGCCGTTTCCTTCAGATGCGTGTCGAGAAACTTGTTGAACTCCGTCTGGGCGGAGAAGAACGTTGCCGCGGCCGTCGTGAAGCCGGCCGCGAGCAGCGCGCCGATCAGCGTGATCAGGAGCTTCCTGCGGATGGAGTGCATGGACTAGGTTTCGAGAAGGTAGCCGACGCCGCGCACGGTCTTGATGGCGCTGTCGGAGAGCTTCTTTCTCAGATGGTGGATGTGAACCTCGATGGCGTTCGAGCCCACGGTATTGTCCCAGTTGTAGAGCTTCTCCTCGAGCTGGGAGCGGCTCCAGACGACGCCCTGGCGTTCGGCGAGGGCTGCGAGCAGAGCGTACTCCTTGGAGGAGAGGATGACGGGCTCGCCATTGAAGGTGACTTCGCGCGTGGCGGGGGAGATCCTCAGGGCGCCGCGCTCGATGATCGGGTCCGCACGGCCTGCGGAGCGGCGCAGCAGGGCGCGCACGCGGGCGGAGAGCTCGTCGAGTTCATAGGGCTTGACCAGATAGTCGTCGGCACCGCTGTCGAGGCCCTTGACTCGGTCGTCGACGGTGTCGCGGGCGGTCGTCACGAGAACGGGCGTCGGGTCGCGTCGGGCGCGGACCTCCTTGAGAACCTGAAGGCCGTCCTTGCCGGGCAGGCCAAGATCGAGGATGACGAGGGAAAACGGCGTGGTCTTCATGGCGAGCAGCGCGGACTGTCCGTCACGGACCCAGTCGACTGCGTAGTCCTCGCTTTCAAGGAAGGCAACGAGGCTTTCACCGATCATGTCATCGTCTTCAGCGACAAGAATTCTCATGTTTTTTCTCTTGATATCGTTGATGCAGGCGGCAGAGCGCGGTCCTCAGCACGACGGCCGCCGTGAAGGCGAGCAGCATCAGGCCGGGCAGCGTCATCCTTACGTGCGTGAGCGTGGTCGTCGCAGCCATGAGCCGCTCGGCCGCAGGCATGAGGACAAGAATCCAGAAGAGGACCCAGAGCACGGTGAAGAGGACGGCATAGAGGCAGACGGCGGGCCTGCCGCCGCTTTGCGAGGCAAGCGCGACGGTGCCGCTGAAGCGCCATCCGGCTACGGGCACGACTCTTGCGGCCGCGCCTGCCGGACCGTGTTTCCGGAGCCACTGCCCTATTGTATAGTCGCAGGCAGAAGGCGGCGGAACCTCCTCTCTCTTTTTGTGCCGCAGGCCGATCCGCCACAGCAGGAGCGTGAGGCACGCCGAGCCGAGCGCGACGGCGCCGGCCGCTTCGGCGGGTCCCGTGATGCGGGCGGTCGCAAACAGTACCGCCATCAGGATGGCGGCGGTTCGGTCCGCAAATGCGAGAAGAAAAAGGATGGGGAGCGCCCAGTCGCTGATAAAATTCATGGCGATGCGTTGGCGGAAAGGTCAAGGCATGAACATTTTAGAGGAAGAACCGTCAATAACCCCCGCCTAAAGGCGGAGGCTTC
>NZ_KQ968488.1:0-511 GCF_001578585.1 Sutterella sp. KLE1602 | reverse complement strand
AATCGGATAGGGGTGAGGACTTTTGATCCTCAGCCCCTTCCACACCACCCACCGTGCGGATCCGCAGTGGGCGGTTATCAATAACCTCAGAGAACTTCCTACTTGTAGACGTCCCCCAGGCACGTCCATCCCAATTCTCGGAGTCGGCCATTTGTCAGCGAGGTCGAGAGTATCCAACTGTTTGCCGTATGCCAGTACGACTTGCGGGTATTGGCCCACTCCCAAGCCACCTTGTCGTCTAGGCCCAGTTTCCTGAGCGCCGCAAACTTTGTCCGAACCTTCTTCCACTGTTTCCAGTAGATCTGTCGGATGCGTCTGCGCAACCATTCATCGGTGCTTCTGACGAATATCGCCATCGACGACTCCGCGAAATAGTTGACCCATCCGCAGACGAAAGCCTTCAGCTCCTTCCTGTACGCTTCAAGGCTTCTGCCTCGACTGCGTGAGGTAATGGCCTTCAGGCGCTGTCTGCATTTGGCCTTGGACTTCTGATGCGGTCGTGCTTTCACGA
>NZ_KQ968487.1:0-13047 GCF_001578585.1 Sutterella sp. KLE1602 | reverse complement strand
GCCGCGTTCCACGGACTTCCGAGATGAACCCTTTAAAAAGGCGGGTGCCTTTTTTATTGGAAAAGGTAGCTCCCTTCCCTGATAGTCCAAAAGGTGGGAGCGGTCTATTTTTTTCGGTAGCTACTCCATAGAGTTGACTTCGTGGACGGCGCAGGGTTGCGCGGTTCGAAACGCTCTAAGGAGTCAAAACAATGACAAAGAAAAAGCCTACTGAAAACGAGGTTAACGGCCTTGACCAAGGTCGACCGGCGCAGCATTCGGAGAAGGCGGGATTTCCCTTCTTTTACCTCCGGCTTCGCATGGTTTGCGAAATCACCGGTCTTTCCAAAACGACGGTCTACGAATACTCCCGCAATGATCCGGACTTTCCTAAGCCCGTGAAGCTGGGTGCGACTTGCACGGCATGGCGCTCCGATGAGCTGGCCGCGTGGATGGATTCCCGTCCGCGTGCTCTGATGGAGGGCATGGCATGAGTGAGTGCAAATACCCGGTCTCCCTCTCCGATGTGGCGCACGCTCATAAGCTGTCGCCGTCGGTGCTGCGTAAATCCTTCTCTCGCTTCCTTGAGGTCATGCCTGATGCTGAGGATCATGCCGAGCTGGTTGAGGAGACTACCCGAGGTGGCTTCGGCGGGCGCTGCCTGACCTATCGCGTGGACTCCGTAGCGCTGGCCGCGTTCATGTATTGGCGTGAACATCGTGGCCGCCTGCCTCGCATCTTTGGCGTCGTGAGGCGCGTTGTGGAGGGCGGGCAATGCTGAGACTAGAAAAGGGGCAGGCCGTGGAAAGCATCGTTATTCCGAAGGGGGGTAGCAGAGGAAACGCCGGTGCTCTGGTAGACGGCCTGAACGTGAAGAATAGCCGGGCATCGGCGCCTTGTGCAATCGTCCGTTGGCGTGCTATCCTGTCCGTACTCGTTCGCAAGAATGAGGGCAGGGGTAGGAGCCTGCTAGTTAGTACACGGCGAACTATCGCCACGTCCCGTTTTGCACGTGGCGTTTCTTTGGGCGGTAGTCGCATTCATGGCGTTATTGCGTCCGCATTCATGGGCGCATTGCATCCCCAGTTTCTTATGGGTAGCCGTGCGGGGGGCTTTCGAGCCCGCCGCTTCCGTGTACGCGGTACTTCCTACACCCGCACGGCCTGCCCACCCCGTAGGAAGGATGGGCAGTTCTTACAAGCTGTACACGGAGCATTAGCCATGATGCGAACTCTAAGCCGTAATGTATCCACGGCATTCCCCTCCACACCTGAACCTACCTTCCTGCCCGTCCAGTCGTGCCACAAGCGCGTCGAGGAGCGTCCGCAGGTCAACACCTTTGCCGATGTAGCCGATGGCGTCGAGGGCATTTTCCAGCGCGCTCAGGTCGCATACCGTGCGGCTGCCTTCCTGCCGTCCGTTGCGGCCCGTGCCGAGCTGCGCGCCCGGGTCTCCGACTATCTGGCCGAACTGATCGCCTTCTGCCGTGAGGTCGAAAGCCTTCCCGCCGGTCAAAACCTGAAGGAGGCGCGTCATGGCTGAACTCAATCAACATGATGAGATCGCCGGGGGCGTGGATCGTGGCGCATTCTATGCCGTGATGAGCGCAATGGCTTCTCGTGATCCCAAGCGTGTGGCCCTCGCCGAGGGTGATGCGTTTACCGCCCTCCAGTCGATCGGCTCGATGCTCAATGTCGTGGCGGATTATCTCTATCTTCGTGCACAGAATCCGGAAGGCGTTTTGTATGCCACTGAGTCAGAGATTGCCGATGCGGTGTATTCGCTTTCGGATTTGACCGCATGCGTGCATTCGTCACTGAATGAAGCTGAGAACGCCCGGTACATGCTTCGGCACCCGCGCAAGAGCGAAGGCAAAACCCCTGTGAACACGTCTAAGGAGGGCTGATATGAGTCCTATCAAAGACCGAAGTGTATCCACTGAAAACGCACATTGTGCGCTGGTGACTGAGTACCAACGGTATGAGGAAAGTGTCTTGCGCGAAAAGTCCTACGCGCTGAACATGGCCGACCGTGAACTCATTCGGTTGGCTGTGTTTGATCCTCATGGCGTAAATGACGCTCGGGAACTCATTGCCACGATCATGGCGGCCATTGATGAGGCGGTCGAGATCAAGACGATCGAACGCTTGAGCCGCTGGGAAGAATCCGAACGCCAAAAGGAGGGGAACCATGATTAATCATTCCGGACAGTTTGAACGGGTAGGCGGGCCGGGATTTTTCTTCCCGTCATTGGCTGAGGCGGCGCAGGCCGTGGAGGTCGACGCATCCCGCCTTCCGAACGCGAGAAGCGGTAGCTATTACATCCCGGCTAGCGTGCTGGGAGGCGGTCGAAATGATGCCGGTCGTGTGAGCTTTCACAGTGACGGGCGCGGCGGCCGAGTATTCAATTTCAAATCCTCATTGATGGCCGTATGGCGAGAGGATGCCGGGCAGCGCCTTTCCGCGATTGAGAAACGGCGGCTCCAGTACCAACGAGAGATTGCCGAGGCGGCTGAAGCTGAGGCCGAGAAGGCGCGGGCCATTGAAGGCCATTACACGGCGGAATTGATCCTTAAGGCTTGTGCCCGTGTTGACGATCATCCCTACCTGACGCGAAAGCGTGTGAGGCCCGTCGGGCCCATGTATGAGGCTGATGTAGCTGTAGCTAATGCCGTTCTAGCCGATAGGGGGTATCGCACTGCCTTCGGCTTCCAGCGCATTGGATACCGCTCCCCTGAATGGCACCCGATGACGGGCCACGTGCTGGTGGTGCCTATGTGGAATGAAGGCCAATTAGGCACGCTTGAATTTATAGACGCAGCCGGGCACAAGTCCTTTCTTCCGAAGGCTCCGACGGCCGGGGCGTGGTGGTCTACCCGCCTCATTGGGGAGTCCATGACTATCGGCATTGCTGAGGGCGTGGCCACGGCGTTAAGCATTGACCTTGTGAGGGGCATTCCATGCGTAGCTGCTATGAGCTGCGGGAACATGCCGCGCGTTGCAGGATGGTTTGCCCGGCATTGGCCCGGACGACAATTCGTCGTTTTCTCTGATGTGGGCAATGGTGAGAAGGATGCCCGGAAGGCGGCCGAGGCGTGCGGCGGCAGGCTTGAGCTTCCGGCCTTCGCCGGCGAATTGCTTGAGGCATTCAAGGAAAGGACGGGGACGGATAAGGCCCCGACCGATTGGAATGATTACTACGTAGCTACGGGAGAATTGCCGTGAAGCTGATCGAAAAAAATCAGGCCGACACTCAAACGAATGCGGCCTGCGAAGCGGAAAAATTTCCAAACCCTGTTGATGACATTGTACCCGGTTGGAGCATTGATCCCGTGACTAGCGAACGGTTTTTTAAGTCTCCGAAGGGCACTACGTTTTTCGCCGGCTCCGGCGGCCTGAGGGCGGCCATTGGCGATAAGGCCCCGGCCCCGGTCTGCGGGTGGATTGAAGTCGTGTCCGAAGGGTGCAATCGTGACGGGAAGGGCTTCAAGCGTCTAGTACGATTCAAGGATAGGCGCGGCGTCACGCATAGGCTCATGCTTGACCTATCGGACATTGGCGGCAATCCCGGGGCGGTCTGCAAGCGCCTTCTAGATGACGGCTTGCCGCTCTATAGCGTGACTCAACAGGGCGGCAATGCGCAGCTGGTTGACTTCCTGTTGAACGCGCCTGTGATGGAGCAATTCACGGCCGCCGATTCTTACGGATGGTTCGAGCGGGGAGGCGTGTTTGTTCTGCCTGCCGGGGCCGTCGGCATTCCTTCTGACGGCGTGAAGGTGGAGCCGCCGGGCGACGATACCGGAGCGCCCATGTATTCGCAGGCGGGGACGCTTGAGGAGTGGAAAGCAACCATTGGCATGGATGCCCGGCATTCGTCCCGTATTGCCTTCGCTATCTGCATAGCGTTTGCGGCCCCGTTGCTGGCTTTCACGGATGAGGGCAGCGGCGGCTTTCACTTCGTGGGGAAATCCTCTCAAGGCAAATCGACGGCAATGAAGGCGTTGTGTTCCGTGTGGGCGCAGGCCGTGGAGGGCTGCGGGGAGTTGGCTTCGTGGAGGTCTACCGATAACGGCTTGGAAGCCGTGGCAGCCGCTCATACCGATTTGCCGTTGATCCTTGATGAGCTGAAACAGGCCGAGAGAAGCGTCGAGCAGGCGTTGTACATGCTTGCCAACGGCGCAGGAAAGCGCAGACAAACGCGCGGTCTAAAGGCTCAAAAGCCGCTGACGTGGCGCACGCTTTACGCGAGTACCGGGGAGCTGACGGCCGATGAGCTTGCGGCTCAATACGGCAAAGAGGTGGCCACTGGGGCCAATGTCAGAATGGCGAACATTCCGGCGGTGCCGGAGGGAGGCGCCTTCGGCGTGTTTGAGACTGTTCCGCAGGGCATGACGCCGGAGGCGTTGGCGGAGTCGTTCGCACACAATGCGGCCCGCATCTATGGCACGGCAGGCCCGGCTTTCCTAGCTAGGTTGGTGGAGCGCGTCCAGTCTCTCGGCGGGGCCGAGCGCATGTCCGAGGAGTTGCGTCGAATGATGAAAGAATGGATTGAGTCCAGCGGTGCGGATGTCCTTTCCTCTCAAACCCGGCGAGTAGCAAAACGCTTCGCGCTTGTGGCGGCCGCCGGGGAGCTGGCAGCAGCCTTCGGCGTCCTTCCGTGGAATCAGGGCGAGGCGTCACAGTATGCGGCCGCATGCTTCCGGTCATTCCTTGCGGACTTTGAAACGAGCGAGGATAGGGCCGGGCGTCTTTGTGAAATACCCTTCCAGCTCATTGACTCCTATCCTGAGAACTTCTCCTATCACATGCCGGACGGCGGCAGGATTGAGGCCAAATACACGACGCCATTCTATGGGGATGTGGTCTCAGATATGCCGGTAGATGGCGGGGAGGGGCGCGGGGCTCCCGCGCTGGTGCTCATGACGGGCGAAGGATGGAAAAAGGCGTGCGGCCGGAATGCTGCGGAAATCGGACGGGCAATGATGGCCATGGGCTATTTGCTTTCCAACAATGGCCGGAAATTCCAGCATAACGGCAGTGCTGATACCTTTCTCGGTATTCCTATCCACGGGAGGTACATTTTTATTCGTGAAGGTTCATACTCTGCGAAGGTGGCGGATTTCCTAGCGGAAACCTATTTTTCAAAGGGTGCGGTTTGTGAAATGCGCAAAAAAGCCATGAGGAGAATCGTGCAATCGACTGTGGCACAGCCTTGTAACCTGATAAACCGGTCGAAAAATGGCACGCTTCCTCGAAAGGCCTGTGCCACAGGCCTTCAAACCGATAAACCGGATAAACCGAAAAAATGACAAAGACCTAGGGTGTAAGGGGTAAAAAGTGGCGCCTCTCGGCTTGATAGCTGAGAGGCATTTTTTATGTATCGGCAAGAGGGTGGGGCCGGAGCATGATGCGGGTGCCGGGTGCAAAGCAACTCACAATGAAGGGGTGCCTGTAGGAGACGGTGGCCTATCGTGGTTGCCTTCTCTTGGCAATGCCGCCTCTCCAAGACCTTGATACGGCCCTAGAGGAAAACCCTAGTTTCGTGCCGTTTTCGGAGGGTGACGCGCGCCGTACCGTACCAAATACCGTACCAAAATAGCCTGTTTCTCTTAAAATCGTTGCGGTGCAACGATCTTATATGCAGATAAGGCACCAAATTCGGATCCCGTACCGTCTCAGGCGGTGCGGGATTTCTTTTGCCCAAGGGCCGACACAAGAAAGGCCCCGCTTGTTTGTGCGGAGCCTTGAATCGCGGTCGACCTGACTCAGTCGTCGGCCTTTCGTCCCATCGTCACCCTGTCGTTTCCGCCGTAGTCGCGGACGGTTCGGACCGCTGCTAGACCGACGGAGCGGAAGAGTGCGGCGACGTCGGGGGCCTGGTCCCAGCCGTGCTCGACGAGAAGCCAGCCGCCGTGGCGGAGGTGGCTCATCGCATGGGCTGCGATTTCCTCGAGGCAGGAGAGGCCGTTTCCACTGTCGGTCAGGGCTCCCTGAGGTTCATGACGAAGGGCGGGCAGATGCTCGTCGTCGCTGCGGATGTAGGGGGGATTGCTCACGATGAGATCGTAGCGTGCGCCTTCGGGGACGGCCTCCCACCAGGAGCCTTTGCGGAATTCGACTTCGGCGCCCAGCGCCTCGGCGTTGCCGCGGGCAATGGCGAGAGCCTCTTCGGAGACGTCCGTGGCGGTCACGCGCGCCCCGGGGCACTCCTTGGCGAGCGTCACGGCAATGCAGCCGCTGCCCGTGCCCATGTCGAGGATCTCGGGCTTTTCGGGGGCGACGATCAGGGCCTGCTCAATGAGGACCTCCGTGTCGGGACGCGGAATGAGAACGTTGTGGTCGACCGTGAAGTAACGGCCGAAGAACTCCTGACGGCCGGTAAGGTAGGCGACGGGCACGCCGTCAAGGCGCATGGAAACGTAGACGTCGAACGTCATGAGCGTGGTGTCGGGAAGCTCTTCGTCATCGTGGGCGATCAGATATTCCTTGGGCTTGCCCAGAATGTGGGCGAGAAGGATCATCGCCTCGAAGCGCCCGATCTTGGGGGTCGCTTCGCCGATCAGGGCGCGGATGGTGTTGAGCTTGACTTCGTTCATGACGCGATACGTACTTTGTTAGGCCAGCGCGGCGAGCTGCTCCGCCTGGTGCTGTGTGGTCAGAGCCGTGATGATCTCCTCGAGATCACCGTTCATGATAGCCTCAAGGCGATAGAGCGTGAGGTTGATGCGGTGGTCGGTCACGCGGCCCTGAGGGTAATTGTACGTGCGGATTCTTTCGGAGCGGTCCCCCGAGCCGATCAGGCTCTTGCGCTCGCTCGCCTCCTTGGCCTGCTGCTCGGCCACCTGGGCGGCATGGAGGCGGGAGGCAAGGACGGCCATGGCGCGCGCCTTGTTCTGGGTCTGGCTTCGCTCGTCCTGACACTCGACGACCATGCCCGTGGGCAGGTGGGTGATTCGGACGGCTGAGTCCGTCTTCTGAACGTGCTGGCCGCCGGCGCCCGAGGCACGGAAGACGTCGATGCGAAGGTCGGCTGGGTTGAGGTTCACTTCGCCGATTTCATCAAGCTCGGGCAGAACGGCGACGGTGCATGCGGACGTGTGGACGCGCCCCTGACTTTCGGTTGCAGGCACGCGCTGCACGCGGTGACCGCCGGACTCGAACTTGAGCTTGGAATAGGCGCCCTCGCCGATGATGCGGACAATGACCTCCTTGTAGCCGCCGAGCTCGCTGTCGTTCTTGGAGACGATCTCCGTCTGCCAGCGGTGGTCTTCGGCATAGCGCAGGTACATGCGCAGAAGGTCGCCCGCAAAGAGGGCGGACTCGTCGCCGCCTGTGCCCGCACGGATTTCAAGGAAGATGTTGCGGCTGTCGTTGGGGTCCTTGGGCAGAAGCAGGATCTGAAGCTCGTGCTCGATGACTTCGAGTTTCTTCTGGGCCTCCAGAATCTCCTCCTGAGCGAACGCCTTCATTTCGGGGTCCTCAAGCATTCCCTGAGCAGTGCTGATGTCCATGTCGACGGACTCGAGCTCGAGATGCTTCTTCACGACGGGCTCAATGTCGGCACGCTCCTTCGTGAGTGCGCGAAACTTCGACATGTCGCTGGCGCAGGCAGGGTCGGCGAGCATGCCGTCGATTTCCTCGAGACGGCGGGCAAGCTGGCGGAGTTTGGAACGCATGTTGTCGTTGATCATGATGGCGTTGTCTGTCGATGAAGGCGTGTGGGCCGCAGTCGTGCAGCCGGAGAATTCAGGCCTAAAGAATATCAAAAAAATAAGAGGAACCCGCAGGTTCCTCTTGGTGTGTCAGGGTTGTCCGCCTCAGCGGTCGTGACGGCGGTAGAAGCGGTTGAGCAGGCGCTCCATGAGATCGCGGTCCTCGTCGTCGAGGCCCTCGCCGTTGCGCAGCAGGATCGTCGGATCGTGCGTGAGCTTGTTGGTGAGGCCGTAGGCGAGCATCTGCAGGACCTCCTCGGGGCTGTCGCCGTGATGGAGGTGGCGCAGGGCGCGCGCGAGCTCGGCTTCGGCAAGAAGGTGCGCTCGGTCGCGAAGCGACTGAATGAAGGGGACGGTCTCGCGCTGGCGGAGCCATTCGGCGAAGTCGCTCATGCGCAGGCTGATGATGGTTTCGGCCTGGGTGATGGCGGCCTGTCGGCTTGCCATGCCCTGGTTGACCACCTTGCCGAGGTCGTCGACGGTGTAGACGTACACGTCGTCGAGACGATCGATCTCGGGCTCGACGTCACGGGGAACGGCAAGGTCGACGATGAACATCGGACGGTGCTTGCGTTCATTGATGGCGCGCTCGATCATGCCCAGACCGATGATCGGCAGGGCGGAGGCCGTGCAGGAGACGATGATGTCGTAGCCGGCAATCTTCTCGGGCAGGTCGGCAAGACGGATGGCGTCGGCGTGCACGGTGCGTGCGAGAACCTGACCGCGCTCGAGCGTGCGGTTCGCGATCGTGATGGACTTGGGCTGCTGCGCGGCAAAGTGGGCTGCGCAGAGCTCGATCATTTCGCCCGCACCCACGAAGAGGACGCGCTCGTCCTTGAGGCTGCCGAAGAGACGAAGCGCCAGGCGCACAGCGGCGGCCGCGAGACTCACGGAGTTGGCGCCGATGGCGGTGGCGGTGCGGACTTCCTTGGCAACCGTGAAGGTGGACTGGAAAAGATGGTTGAGCATCGTGCCCAGGCCGTGTGCGTCACGGGCCATCTTCTCGGCCTTCTTCATCTGACCGACGATCTGTGTTTCGCCGAGCACCATGGAGTCGAGGCCGGAGGCCACTCGGAAGGTGTGCTTGGCGGCCTCTTCCTGCGTGAACGTATAGATGTGAGGCTCGAGTTCGGAGCGGCTGACGTTCTTGCGTTCGCAGATGAAGCCGAGCACGGAGTCTCTGGCGGCGTCCGTGTCTTCGGCGGCGCAGTAGATTTCGGTTCGGTTGCAGGTGGACAGAATGGCGGCTTCGTGAATGCCGCCCATCTGCGTGCTGGAGAACCGCTCGCGCATGTGGCCGATGGTTTCGGCGATTTCTTCGGGACCAAAGGCTACGCGCTCGCGGACGGAAACCGGAGCGGTAGTATGGTTGAGACCTATAGCAAGAAGATGCATCGCGTCGGGGATGGGAAAGAGGAGCGCAACGAAAAAGTTGCAACAATGTTTAATAATGCACGAATTATATAGGGCTCAACGTTGTGTATAGCTTAAGAAGGAAGCACTTGCAGGAGGAGCGTCATGCGTGATGAGTGGGCGGATCCCGCGGCGGGTGAACTGGCGCTGGCGGCCAGGCGGGCCCGCGAGGAAGTGAAGCGGCGCGCGCTTTTGAGCGCAGGCGCCGTGCTTGTGCCGCTGCCGGGGCTCGATGTGGCGGTGGATGTCGGCGTGCTGGTGAGCATGATGAACGCCGTCAACCGTGCCTTCTGCCTGAGTCCCGATCAGATCGAGAGGCTCGGCATGGAGGAGCGCGTGGCGGTTTACGAGGCTCTTTCGGGCGTCGGCGCCGTGATGGCGGGCAAATCCGTGACGGGCGTCGCAGCGCTTACAATTGCGAAGCAGCTCGGCAGCCGATGGTGCGCGGGAAAGACCGCCCGCTGGGTGCCGATTGTCGGACAGGGTGCTGCGGCGGCTCTCTCCTACGGCCTCGTCAAGTGGCTCGGAGAGCAGCACGTCCGTGAATGCCTTGCGGTGCGAAGCCGCGTGGCCGCACTCCTGCCTTATGAAAAGGACAGCTTGAAGAAAAACGCACAACAATCATGAGTGAAACGAATGCAATGCAGCCCGCCCGCAGGGGCGCGGCCATGGTTCTCTTTTCCGGTGGCCAGGACTCCACGACGTGCCTTGCATGGGCTCTCTCGCGCTTCGAGAGGGTGGAGACTCTGGGGTTTGACTACGGTCAGCGCCATGCGGTCGAGCTCGAGTGCAGGAAGACCGTGCTCGAGAAGCTCCGCGCCTTCAGGCCCGAATGGGTGCAGAGGCTCGGCGAGGACCACATGCTGGACATGGGGCTTCTCGGCCAGATCAGCGACTGCGCGCTGACGCGCGAACAGGAGCTTCGCTTCATGGAGAACAACATCCCCAACACCTTTGTGCCCGCAAGGAACCTTCTGTTCTTCACGTTTGCGGCCGCGCTCGCTTACAGAAGAGGCATTGAAACGCTCGTGGGCGGCATGTGCGAAACCGACTATTCCGGATATGCCGACTGCCGCGACAACACATTGAAGAGCCTGCAGGTCTCGCTTTCGCTTGGCCTCGATGCGCCGATGGTCATTGAGACACCCCTCATGTGGCTCGACAAGGCTCAGACCTGGATGCTAGCGGAAGCGCTTGGTGGCAGGGAACTGGTCGACTTGATCCGTCTTGACACGCACACCTGCTATCTGGGCGATCATGAGCACGTTCATGAGTGGGGCTACGGCTGCGGAACGTGTCCTGCCTGTCAGCTTCGCGCAAAGGGCTGGGAGCGATATTGCGACCGATGACGGGCTGACAATCGGGGAGGAATCCTTGAGAGAACGGACGTGGCCGGGAGGCGCGTCCGTTTTTGCCGTCCGGGCGGAGGGAAGGGGAAACTGTGGATACAAAAAAAGCAGGCCGTCTTCACAGTCTGCTTCTTGCAGTATGGTGGCTGGGGACGGAATCGAACCGCCGACACGCGGATTTTCAATCCGCTGCTCTACCAACTGAGCTACCCAGCCATCAGGACAAATTGTCAATCCGCGCCCCACGAAGGTTGTGGTGGCTGGGGACGGAATCGAACCGCCGACACGCGGATTTTCAATCCGCTGCTCTACCAACTGAGCTACCCAGCCGCGCAAATTAGACGACCATTATATGCCCGCCTTTCGAAAAAGGCAATAGTACGGTCGTAAAAGAGGTGGATTGTACCGTAAATTTGGTATGTACGGCGTACTTGCTCGATGCGGGAGGGCAGGCGAAGCGCGTGTGGTGCAGTGGACTGCGCGGATAATCCGGTCCTGAGCGGTTTCCAGAAAGGAAGGTTATGAATCTGAAGAACATGACCAAGTCTGCTGAAGGTACTGTTAAGGATCCGGGCAGGAACCTAAAGCAGAAGAGCGGCTTGAACCGTTCTTTGGCACGCGTTGCGCCCTATGGTATGAGGATGGCCATCCAATGGGCCTTGTTCAAGGCCGACGGACGGCTCATCCTCGTCGATCCGAAGTACACGAGCCAGACTCGTCCCAGGTGCGGATACACGAGTTCAACAAATCGACCTGCGCAGGCGCATTTCGGTTGCCAACTTTGCGGCTGCACTGAAAACGCGGACGTCGCAGGTGCACTCAACGTGCTGAAGAAGAGCCGGACAGGCTCAGTTCGCCCGTCAAGTGAACTTGGCAACAAGTCAGCGGCAGGAACCGTCCTTTTCTTCGCGTCTTGACGCGAATACGAGGAAACCCGGGTATTCACACCCGGAAGGATGTCAAAAAGAAAGTGTTGAGGCGCGTGCCGTTCGGGTAGACTCCGAGAAGGCGGTTCAGCCCGCTCCGACAATTGATCAACGAAGAGATCTTGAAGAACATCATGCTTAAGAAGAGTTTGTTTGTAGCCCTATGTGCGGGCCTTGCCGTCACCGTCTTTGCAGCAACGCCCCAGAGTGTCGAGGATGCGCTCATGCAGACGACCGGCCTCAAGGCGGACGCTGTCCAGAAGTCGCCCGTGCCCGGCATGTGGGAGGTCGTGGTTCAGGACAGGGTGTTCTATGTCGATGATCAGGCGCGCTACGTGCTCTACGGCAGCCTGATCGATACGGTCAAGCAGACGAACCTTACGAATGAACGTCTTCGCGAGCGGTCTCGCGAGCGCTGGAAGGAATGGCCGTTTCAGGATGCTGTCAAACAGGTCTTCGGCAAGGGTGAGCGCGAGGTTGTCGTCTTCTCCGACGCCAACTGCACCTACTGCCGCGCCATGGAGTCGGTCTATGCTCAGGTGGGCAACGTGACGGTCTACACCTTCATCACGCCGATGCTGCGCGGAGAGACGAATGCCCGCGAGATCGTTTGCGCCAAGGATCGCGCCAAGGCCTGGCATGAATGGATGGGCAACAATGTGCGTCCGAACTCCGTTCTGGCGGGTTGCGACACGAGCATGCTGCAGCGCAACCTCGTGCTGGCCAATCGCCTCAACGTGACAGGCGCGCCGACCTTCTTCTTCAAGAGCGGCGACAGGGTGACGGGCGCCATGGCGGCCTCTCAGTTCGAGAAGCTCGTCTCGACGGTGGAATAAGCCTCGAAGTTTTTGACGACAAAAAGGGAGACGTTTCGAACGCCTCCCTTTTTGTCTTTGCGGCCTGCCCTTCGGCGTCAGCGGCGGACCATGATGTCCTCGGGCTTCATGCCGTTGGGTACGAGCACCCAGGAGAATGTGTTGCTCTTCTGGCGGCCAGCAGCCTCGCCGGCCTTGTCGCCGAATCCCCAGAAGTAGTCGAAGCGGATGATGCCGCGAATGGCGCCGCCCGTATCCTGTGCGATGACGGGGCGCACGATCTTCAGAGCGGGGGAGGCCTGAGAGGCGTCGACGATGAAGGGAGTGCCGAGGCGCCAGTAGCGAAGATCGACGGCAACGCTCGCTTCAGGCGTAAGGGGCACGCCCTGAGCACCGAGCGGGCCGAGATCGGGGGAGCCTTTGCGTTCTTCAAAGAAGACGTAGCTGGGATTCTGGGCGAGGGCCTCGTCAACACGAGAAGGATTTTCACGGGCCCAGCGACGGATGCGCTGCATGGAAAGCTCGTGGCTTTTCAGATGGCCTTCGCGGATGAGCCAGGTGCCGATCGAGTGGTACTTGCGGCCGTTCTGGTCGGCAAAGCCCACGCGCATGAAGGTGCCGTCGGGGAGTCTGATGCGGCCCGAGCCCTGAATGTGGAGAAAGAAGGCGTCGACGGGATCGTTCACCCAGGCGATGGCGCGGGGCGCAAGATCCGTGCGTTTCTGAATGGTTGCGCGGTCGTCATAGGGCACGACGCGTCGGCCCTCAAGCTTTCCGCGAAGGCGAAGCTCCTTCAGCTGCGGGTAGAGTTCGGCAAGATCGATGACGAGCAGATCGTCCGGCACGCCGTAGA
>NZ_KQ968486.1:0-47276 GCF_001578585.1 Sutterella sp. KLE1602 | reverse complement strand
GCATGGGAAGTAATCCCATGCCTCCTATCCGATTTTCAGGTGCTTTCAGCTTGTTCCTGCATCACGCCTTCGGGTCTTCGTCGACGGGATCGGCGGGAACTGCGGGCTGTTTCTTCTGGATTTCCTTGAGCATCTTCTTCTCAAGCTTCTCCTGTTCCCGGGCCCGCTTCTCCTCCTTGGCCTTGACGGCGGCGGGATCGGCGGCGGGGAAGCATACGCGCACCAGAAGGCCGTGCGGATCCATGCTGTCGAGCTGCACGCTGCCGCCCGAGCGGCGGACGATGCGGTCGACGATGGCGAGGCCAAGGCCCGTGCCTGTCACGCCGCTTCGCGCGCTTTCGCCGCGCTCGAAGGGGCGCATGACGCGCTCGCGCTGGTCTTCAGGAAGGCCCGCGCCCTCGTCGCCGACGGTGAGCATGGCGTTCTTGCCGTTGTCGGTCAGGCCCGTCGTAATGTGGAGCCTGAGGATGCCGTCCTCGCTGCGGCCGTAGCGCATCGCGTTCGTGAAGAGGTTCTGCACGGCGCGGGAGAGCTCGAGCGGGTGAGCAACGATGAAGACGTTGGGCGCGATGTGGCTCGTGATCTTGACGGTCGAGTCGTTCGCAAGCCTGGCGTTGGACATGGCGTTCTGAACCGCCTCGCCCAGGTTGACGAGCTCCTGCTCCTCATGGCTGTGACGCGCGTAGGAGAGGAACTGGTTGACGATGTTCTCCATCTGCTCAAGGTCGCTCACCATGGCGGTGCGGGAGTCCTCGGGCAGGTCGGCGAGCTCGACCTCGAGGCGCAGGCGCGTGATCGGCGTGCGAAGGTCGTGGCTCACGCCCGCGAGAAGCAGCTCGCGGTCGGCCTCCATGCGGCGCAGGTCCTGCACCATGCGGTTGAAGCTCATGTTCACGGCCTGGATCTCGGCCGTGCCCGCATCCTCAGGAAGAGGATCGGGGACCTTGCCCTGACCGAGCTGCGCGGCCACCTGCGAGAGCTTGGCAAGCGGATCGATCACGTGCCGGGTGAGGAGCGTGGCGCCGAAGAGGCTGGCAAGACAGGCAGCGAGCGCCCACCAGAGCCAGGCGGTGCCGAGCGGCGGATTGAGGATGCCGCTGTCGGTCTGCATCCAGTAGGCGTCGCCGTCGATGTCGACCGAGACCCAGAGGCCCGAGACGCCATTGACGCTCGAGGCGAGGATCGTGTCCTGGCCGAGCTGGTGCTTGACGAGCTGCTCGATGAGGCCGTTGAAGCCGTCGCCCGAGAGGACGACGACCTTGTCGGTCGCATCGCGCGGCGAGAGAAGAAGGCCTTCGCGGGCGGCAAGAAGCTTCAGCAGGTCGACGCGAAAGAGCGGGTCGGCCGTCACGAGCGCGTACTTCGTCAGGTTCGCGGTCGAGACGATGTGCTGCGCGACGCCCTGCGAGTAGGGAAGTTCGGAGAGCACGCGGAAGCTCTGCAGCCAGCCGACGACGCTGAAGAAGATGAGGCCGCACAGCAGAATGAAGGTGCGCCAGAAGAGGCTCGGGCGATGGTTGCTGCGTAGGGAAAGCATGAGTGTGTCCGGCAGGTGTGGGTTGAAACCGTTTGGTGAAAGTGTAGCGGTTCTGTACTGCGGAAAAAGCTCCCGCCGCTTGTGGCGGACGGGAGCTTTCAGAATTTCTCAGAACTGGCCTGATGCGGTCCCGGCGATCAGCTGTGGCCGTCGGGGATGAAGACGTAGCCGAGGCCCCAGACCGTCTGCAGGTAGCGCGGCTTGGAGGGATCGGGTTCGATCAGCTTGCGAAGGCGGGAAACCTGCACGTCGAGCGAGCGGTCGAAGGCCTCGTATTCGCGGCCGCGGGCCATTTCCATCAGCTTGTCGCGGGAGAGCGGCTGGCGCGGATGGCGGGCGAAGGCCTTGAGGACGGCGAACTCGCCGGTCGTGAGCGGCTGCACCTCGCCGTTCTTCTTGAGTACGCGGGTGCCGAGGTCAAGCTCGAACTCGCCGAAGCGGACCGTCTCGTTTTCCAGCGAGGGAGCGCCCGGGGCGTCGCCCGCCGGACGGCGGCGGAGCACCGCATGGATGCGGGCAAGCAGTTCGCGCGGGTTGAAGGGTTTGGCGATGTAGTCGTCGGCGCCGAGCTCAAGACCGACGATGCGGTCGACGTCCTCGCCGCGGGCGGTGAGCATGATGACGGGCGTCATGTCCTTGGCGGCGCGAAGGCGGCGCAGAATCTGAAGGCCGTCCTCACCCGGCATCATCAGGTCGAGAATGAGGGCGTCGAAGTGCTCGCGAACCCAGAGGCGGCTCATCGCGGCGCCGTTTTCGCTCACGAATACCTGGAAGCCGTTTTCGCCGAGATAGCGGCGCAGAAGGTCGCGAAGTCGGGGATCGTCGTCAACAACGAGAATTTTGGGATTGCGTTCCACGGTGGTTCTCCGGAATCAGCGTCCGTTGCAAATCGGAATTTCGGGCGGGATTGCCGCGAAAGCCGTGTCGGACAGTAAGCCGTGCCTTTTGGACACTCTTTTGCATGACCCCATTGTCGCCTGTTACAAATGCCTCGTGGGAGGAAAACAAAATCGTGTTACAAAATCAGCCTCTTGTTAACAGGTCCTAAATCATGGTTTCTGCCTAGAAGAGCGGCGAACTGTATATTGACGATGCGGGGTTGGGAGACGGTCGGGCCCGGTGGTTCGAACCCATCCCGCGAACATGGTTGGGGACAACCCCTATGCGCCAAATGGCGAGCTGTCCCTGAACGACAACGGCGCAGGCGTTTTGAGGCGAAGGCCGGAAAATTCGTCTGCAGATTTCATGACGAGAAGCTAGCTTATGAGAAACAGCGCCATCATCGTGCTCTGCTGCCTCGGATGCAGTTCGGCGGCCGCCATGCCCGGGGCCGAGCCCGCTGCGGGTCTCGGGGACCACTGTCAGGAGGTCGAGGCGCCATGCATCCGCCAGTGGACCGAGATGTCCGCGAGCGAGCGTGCGCACCTGTGGCCCTATCTCGACGAGGTTTCCCGCGCTATGCACTGGCGCAGCATGAGCACCCGCGAGCGCAGCGACATGCGCAGGGAAATGTCCGCAGCCGACCGCGACAAGCTCAGAAAGCGCTTCTGCAGCGAGCAGGCGGGGGCCGTGATGTCGAAGGAGACGCGCAAGCTGCGTCGCGACGAACGTCAGCTCCTTCGTCAGCAGATCACGGAATTCCACGTTCAGCTCACGGGCAGCGGCGAAGGACGCGCGGCCTATGCGGCTGGCGCCTCGGCCCGATAGACGTTCGGACGGCAAGCCGTACGCAGGGGCGGCCGGAGATTCGATCACAGCAAGCCAAACAAGGCAAAACGGTCGTTCATCCGCAGGGGGGCGGCCTTTTTCGTGCCTCCGAGGGGCGCCGGAGGCTCGATGGTATAATGATCGAATTCATTGTGGGACGCCGATTTCGGGCGTTCGGAGGCCTTTTCGAGGCCTGCAGAAAACAACTGGACGGTCATGCCTTCATTCATTCTTGCTCTTGATACGGCGCACCAGCGGTGCAGCGCGGCCCTTCTGAGCCGCGACGGCGAAGTTTCGGCCTGGAAGTCCGAGACGGTCGGCAACAAGCATGCTGAACGCATCCTCGCCATGATCGACGAGCTCCTCGCCGAATGCGGCGCGGAAAAGAAGGACATCGCGCTCACGGCCTTCGGTGCAGGCCCCGGCAGCTTCACGGGCCTTCGCGTCGCCTGCGGCGTCGCTCAGGGCATCGCCTGGGCGCTCAGGACCGACGTGGCCGCCGTGTGCAATCTCGAGGCCGACGCGCTTGCGGCGGCCGAGGCCGCGCAGCTCGCGCCCGGCACGCGCCTTGCCGTCATGAACGACGCCCGCATGCAGGAGGCCTATTCCGCCCTTTATGAGGTGGTCGAGGGCCCGAGAGGCGTGCGCGAGGTGCTTGCGCCGCAACTCGTCAAGCCCGCCGATGCGCGCCGCTGGCTTGAGGAGGCGAAGGCCGATGCGCTCTGCGGCTCCGCCGCCGGCGTCTATGCCGAGGCGTTCAACCTCTCCGAAGGCTTCCCCCTTCACGAAATTCCCGAAGACATGGTGATGCGCATCGCGCGTCTCGGCCTCGCAGACGAGGCTGAGGGCCGTACGATGATCCCCGCGCTTGCCTCTCCGCTCTACGTGCGCGACCGCGTTGCGCTCACGATGCAGGAGCGTGCGAGGGGAGAGCGCCTGTGACGGACGGACTCCGCTTCAGGTCCGTGAGGCAGGGCGACGAGGAGATCCTCGCCGCCCTCGAGGCGATGGTGGAGCCGACCCCCTGGACGGCGGGCGACTTCGCCGACGTGCTCAGGAACGGCTGGTTCTGCGACGTGCTCGAGCTCGATGACGGCTCGATCGGCGCGTGGGCCGTCGTGATGCCGGTGCTTGACGAGGCGGAGCTTCTTACGATCGGCGTTCGTCCCGACTTGCAGGGCAGGGGGCTTGGCCGCGCCATGCTCGACAGGATGACGGATGCGATGCGCACCCGGAAGTGCACGCGCTGCCACCTCGAGGTGCGCGAATCGAACGAGCGTGCGATCCGTCTTTACGAAACCTCGGGTTTCGTGCGCGTGGGTCTTCGCAAGAACTACTACCGCACGGCCGAAGGCCGCGAGCATGCGGTCCTGATGACGCTTGAATTCGGAGGTGAGGCATGCTGAGCGCCGCCGACAGCCTGATGTGGGACGCCCTCGAGATCGGTCCGCAGTGGATTCTGCGCGAGACCGAAGACGTGACGCTTGCCGAAACCGCGCTTCGCGCCGAGCTCAGGCAGCCCGCACCGGCCGTTCGCTCCGCCGCGCCCGCTGCTCCTTCGAGGCCTGCGCCGCGTCCCGCCGCACGATCCACCGCACTGCCGCCGGGAATGCCTCCCGAGTTCGCGCCCCGTCCCGCACCCGCGAGACCCGCCCCCGTCGTTCGTCCCGTCGCCGAACCGATTTCAAGCGCCCCGCAGGCGCCCGCACTCGTGCTTCCGCCCGAAGTCGTCGCCGCCTGTGAAAAGGCGGACTGGTCGACGCTTGAGGGGCTTGCAGGCGCATGCACCTGCTGCTCGATGGCCAAAAGCCGCCAGCACGTCGTCTTCGCCGAAGGCGGTCCCGGGATGCGCATTGCGCTCGTGGGCGAGGCGCCCGGCAGCGAGGAGGACCTTCAGGGCATTCCGTTCGTCGGCAAGTCGGGCCAGCTGCTCACGCAGATGCTCGAGAGCATCGGCATCGAGCGCCGCCGCGACATCGCGATCATGAACGTGCTCAAGTGCCGCCCGCCGGGAAACCGCAATCCCGCGCCCGCCGAGGTGGCCTGCTGCGCAACCTATCTGCGCAGGCAGCTTCTTCTCGTTCGCCCCGACGTGCTTCTCATCATGGGACGCTTCGCCATGCAGACGTTGCTCGGTTTGGGACCCGACGCTTCGATCGGCAGCCAGCGAGGACGCGTGCACGACGTGACGATCGGCGACTTCGACACGAAGGCCGTCGTCAGCTATCATCCGTCCTACCTGCTTCGAGCTCCCGATGAAAAGGCCAAGGCCTGGGAGGATCTGACGCTCTTCAGGCGTCTGATCCGCGAAGCGGGCATCAAACTCGCTCCCGTCCATCACACACACTGACAACAAGGACGGGGTGTTTCCCCAATGGCGCAAAGACGCCGAAGAAGCCGTCGTCATCCTCATGGGCGAGGGCCGGAGGTAACATCGTCAATGACGAACAACAACGAGGTCCGGGACGCCGTGTCGCCGGACCGCACTCTCTATGACCGCGCACTTCGCGCTTCGGGGCGCGAGGCGGCGGCCACGCTCGCCGTCGCGGCCTTCACGATGGCGTACTTCTGGGCGGCGGTGTGGCTCCTTGAGGATTCGGATATGACGATCCTCTCCATGCCCGTCTGGTTCATGGCATCCTGCGTCGGCGGCTATTTCGTCAGCGTCGCGGCCGTCTGGGTGCTCGTGAAGCGCTGTTTCACCGACATCGACCTTGATGAAGCCGCCCGCGGCTACTCGGCGGGGAACCTTGAGAAGGCCGGCGGGGAGGATCAGTCGTGACGAACACCTTCCTGATTCTCCTTCCGATCGCGCTCTTTCTCGTCATGCTCATGGGGCTTTCGCTCTGGGCCGAGCGCGCGGGTCGCCGCAACCGCTTTGCAGGCGAATACTTCCTCGGCGACCGCAGCCTCAAGGGCTTCGTGCTCGCCATGACGCTCGTTGCGACCTACGGATCCGTCTCCTCCTTCGTTTCGGGGCCCGGCCTTGCCTGGCAACTCGGCCTCGGCTGGGTGGTCTTCGCCGCGCCGCAGATCATCGCGGGCTTTCTGATTCTCGGCGTGGCCGGCAAGAAGATGGCCGTCGTCTCGCGCGCCGCGGGGGCGCTGACCGTCATCGACATGATCCGCGCACGTTACGGCGACGGCCGGGGCGGACGGACGCTTGCGGCGCTGCTCGCAGTGCTGATGCTCGTCTTCTTCACGACGATGATGATCGGTCAGTTCATCGGCGGCGCACAGATCTTCTCGAAGGCCGCGGGCGTGAGCTACGGCTGGGGGCTCGTGCTCTTCGGCGCCGTCACCGTGCTCTACACGGCCTTCGGTGGCTTCAGGGCCGTGGCCGTTACCGACACGGCCTGCGCCGTTCTGATGCTCGTGGGCATGGGCGCGCTCGGCTGGAACATCCTCGAGACGGGCGGCGGACTCGCCCAGGTGATGGCGAACGTCGCCGCAGCAGCTCCCCGCGGGGCGGGCAGTGAGGGCGTGCTGCTCTCGCCCACCTCGGGCGGCGCGCTAGCAACGTCGCTGCTTTTGTCCGCATGGGTGCTCGTGGGCTTCGGCACGCTCGGGTTGCCCCAGTCGGCCGTGCGCTGCATGAGCTACCGCCGCTCCTCCGACCTGCATCAGGCCATGATCGTCTCGACCGTCGTCTGTGGTGCGCTCATGATCGGCATGACCGTGATGGGCGTCTTTGCCCGAGGCATGCTCGACGTGCCTCTCTCCGAGATGGGCGGCACGACGGACGCCGTGATGCCTTACCTGATCGCCAACTACATGGATCCCGTAACGGCGGGCGTGACGCTCATCGGCCCTCTGGCCGCCACGATGTCGACGGTGAGTTCGCTTCTTCTCGCGGCCGCCTCCGCCATCATGAAGGACCTCGTGCTCTTTCACCGCCCAGAGGCGGGCCGCAACGAGGCCAGGCTTCGCATGACGACGAGGCTCATGACGGGGGCGCTCGGACTCCTTGCGCTGATTCTGGCGCTCGAGCCTCTTGACGTCATCGCCTGGATCAACCTCTTTGCATTCGGCGGCCTTGAACTCGCCTTCCTGATGCCGCTGATCGGCGGTCTCTTCTGGCGCGGCGCAACGGCAGGAGGTGCACTTGTTTCCGTTGCGGGCAGCATCGCCTTCTATCTCGCCGTCACGATCTTCAAGATTCCGATGGGAGGCGCGCATGCCATCGCACCCTGCATGGTCGTGGCGGCCGTGCTCTTCGTTGCTGGCTCAAGGCTGACGCCCGCATCTCCCGCGAAGGCGATCGACCTCTTCTTCCCGAGGCGATGACGGGCGGAAGGGCTTTGCCCCAATAGGGAGAAATGAAAAAGGAGTTGGGCGCTGGCTCAACTCCTTTTTGATTTCCGGGCTTTCAGCAAAAAGCCGCATCTTGACTCAGGCGGAGGCCGGAACTTCAAGCGCGTCGCCAATGGTGTAGAAATGGCCGCCGGCCACGTAGTGCAGCGTTCGCAAGTCGTCGGGAGCCTCTTCGAAGTTCCAACGGCCGTTGACGAAGACGCGATCGTCGGCAAAGGCGGCGACGGCTTCACCAATGAACAGATCGTAGGCTTCCTGGTTGTGCAACTCGGGCACGACGCGGAAGACGATCCAGGCGGCACAGCCTTCGAGCAAGGGCATGTCATATTCGGGAAGCGTCACGAGACGAGTACCGCATTCCTCAAGCTTGCGCGGATTGTCGTTCTTGCTGACCGTACCGAGATTCATGACGATCGGAGCGATGGCTGCCGTTGGAATCATCAGAGCGAAAAAACCGCTTTTTTCGATGAGCTTGCGGGTGTAGTGGCTCTTGTCGATGACGACTGTGGCCTTGCACGGCGTCAGGTCGAGAGCTGTAGCCCAGGCGGCGGCCATGATGTCTGCGTCGCCCTCGTGAGCCGCGCTCACGAGCGTCGTGGCGCCGATGTTCAAAAGTCGATATGCGCGGTCTAGATCGATTGGCTTCATCATGATTTGAAATGTTTCCCGTTGTTGGAGTCTGGAAGCTAGGAGTTCAGTCGGAGAGAATTCGCGGTGCGAGGGCCGGGCGCGGAAAAGTCTGCGCAGCTTGTTCAGAGCTCGGAGAGCTTGGTTGCCTCGAAGTCCTCCGCTTCGGCATTCCAGACGTACATGGTACCGCTGGCAAGGTCGTAGTAGAGGGCGTGGAGTGCGAGCGTGCCTGCATCGACGCGGGACTTGACCCAGTCGTAGGAGAGCAGGCTGTCGATGGACTGCAGTACGGTGCCTTCCTCACAGCGTCGTGCGCGGACGTCGGCGGGTTCGTCGGGATCCTCATGCTCGAGTTCTTCGAGGACGGGATGGGCGAGGCAGAGCCAGCGAGAGATGTAGGGCTCCTTCGAGACGACTTCAGGGTGCAGGAGGCCGTGAATGCCGCCGCAGTTCGAGTGTCCCATGACGATGATGTTGCGCACGTCGAGGTGCTTCACGGCGTATTCGACGGCGGAGACGACCGCATCATGTTCGCCTGCCTTCTCGACATCGGGAACGATCGCGGCAATGCTTCGGGCGACGAAGAGGTCGCCCGGACGGCACCCCATCAGAATGGCGGGGTCGACGCGCGAGTCGCAACAGGCCACGACGAGCGTCTTCGGACTCTGGCCGTGGACGAGGCTGCTGAAGAATTCGCGCTCGCGGAGGAAGTAGTCTTCCTTGAAGTTGTGGAAGCCCTGAATCAGTTCGTGAAAATTCTGCATGGCTGGTGCACTGAATGAAGTGACGACTATCTTACGCCTCGCGGCCTCAGGACGCCAAGCCGGCCCCCTGATATGAATCCAATGGATACTGCAGGGCGCGGTTGATCGCGGCGAACCGTGCTACGTGCAATCGCCTAGGTCTGATGGCCTAGTTCTGTCACAAGGGAAATTCAGGCGGATACACTCATTCCTGTCGAGCGGCCGACGGGCCGCTTGTGACGCCCGGCGGGAGCCGGACGCGACAATTCGATCAACACCGGAACAATCCAGTAGAACACAGGAAAAGGAACCTTCGGTATGAACATGAAGAAGCTCGTCGCAGCGACAGCGCTCGCTCTTATGGTTGTCGGCACGAAACACTGCGCGTCGGCAGTGAAACCGTCTATCCTCCTTTCGAATTCCTCGACTCCAACTCAGGCAAGTACGTCGGCTTCGACATCGATCTGATCGACGAGGTGGCCAAGCGCGCCGGGTTCGAACCCCAGATTCTCTCCATGGGGCTTGACGGCCTCATTCCCGCCCTGATGTCGGGATCCATCGACGTGGCGGTCTTCGCCCTCACGATTACGCCGGAGCGTGCCGCCAAGGTCGACTTCACGAAGCCGTACTATGAATCTGGGCTTTCCATCATGGCCCGCAAGGACGATGCTTCCATCAAGGGCGTGAAGGATCTGGAGAACAAGGTGCTCTGCGCTGAAATCGGTTCCTCAGGCTCCGTCTTCATGTCCAAGATCAAGGGCGCCAAAATCCGCACCTTCAATTCGGCGGGTGAGGCCTTCCTCGAGCTCAACAACAAGGGGTGCGAGGCCATCGTCAACGACAAGCCCGTCAACGAGTACTTCCTGACTCAGAAGGCCTCCGCCAACTTCAACCTGCGCGAAGTGCCCGGTGTCCTGAAGGCGGAAAACTACGGCTTTGCCATCCGCAAGGGCGACGACAAGCTGCGCGCCCGTCTTGACAAGGTCCTCGACGAAATCCGCGCCGACGGCACCTACGACAAGATCTACGCCAAGTGGTTCGGCGGCAACAAGTGAGCTTGATGCACCATTGAGCTTCTGAGTGAAAGCAAAGCGCCCGCTGATGGTTTCATCAGGCGGGCGCTTGGATTATTGGTGACGCTGTTCTGGAAGGTTACAGGTCAACTGCTCAGGCCTTGGGACTGGCTGCTGCGGAAAGACCGGCCTGACGGCCGTTCACGAGGCAATCCATCACGGCGCAAGCTCCGATTCGAACCGCACCATGAATGCCGCCCACGCATTCACCGGCTGCAAAAAGACCGGGGATCGGCTTATCCGTTTCAACGTCGAGAACGGCTGTCTCAACGTTGACGGCGACGCCGCCCATGCAGTGGTGAACCTTCGGGCTCATTTCTGATACGTAGAACGGGGCTCGGCCAAGTGCTTTGGCGCGCTTGTCGAAGCGTCGGCCGAAGTCTGCGTCGCGTCCAGCGGAGAGCAGTTCGTTATAGCGGGCAATGGTGGAGTCAAGAGATTTGCGGTCGATGCCGTAAGCCTCGGCAAGTTCGGCGAGCGAGGCAAACTGACGCAAGGCCCCGGATTTTAGGATCTTTTGAGTCAGGCCGGGACGGACGACTTCCATTTCGTCAACGCCGTTTTGATCGGAAATGGCAAGAGCCTTGCCTCCGCGGTTGATGACGCCGAGTATGGCGTCAGTGCATACCTTGCGGTCTCCGAACTCATCGACAAAGCGACTCCCTGTCTTGGAGTCAACCCAGACGCCGTAGAGGCTGCCTGCGATAGTGGCAAAATGGCTCGCAAGCCCCATGCCTTTTTCGACAGGCGAGCAGGAGGGCAGGCACTGGATCCAGTCAGCCTGAATGACATTCGCACCAATACGACTGGCTTGACGCAGTCCCTCTGCAGTGGCTCCCGGCTGGTTGGTTGTGAGGAACGCTTCTCCGAGCTTGGGATCGAGACGCTTTCTGTAGTTGACGTCCGCACCGAAGCCGCCGAAGGCGAGCACAACGCCGCGAGTGACGCCGATAGTTTTAACCGTTCCAGACTCGGGCTTGTTGAACGTCCACCCTTCGCGCACTTGCACGCCAGTCACGCGTCCATCCTCTTCTCGGAAGATCTTCTCCAGCAAAGTGCGGGTGCAAAGCGGAACGCCCATCGCTTTGAGCTTGGAGGAACATGGAACGAGAATGCCCTGACCGGTTCCCTGTTTTGTCACCATGCATCGGGCTGAGGAGTGTCCTCCCTTGCCTGTCAAGTGCGTGTTCCACTCAACTCCCATGGACGTGCGGGTCCACTCAAAAGTTTCCGAGGCTTTTTCGCAGACAAAGCGAATTAGCTCAGGATTGCCAAGTCCCTGACCGATTCGAGTCATGTCGGCAATCAGCTTTTCGGGGGAATCCTCGATGCCCTGGGCTTTCTGAACGCTTGATCCAGGTACGGCCATCATGCCGCCGGAGAGAGACGAGTTTCCGCCGAGGAAGGCCATTTTCTCAATAACCTTGACCTTGACGCCTTTTTCGGCAGCTGCAAGCGCAGCTGCCATGCCGGCGAATCCTGAGCCGACAATGAGCACGTCAGTCATTTCGTCATAGTGGCGTGCAGGCGTTGCTGCGTGGGCGGCTGCAGGTACGAGCAGTGCGGAAGTTGCTCCGCCGAGAACTGCGCGGCGGGAAACGGTGAATTGGGTCATGAGCATGCTCCTTTCAAGATCCTCATCGAGAGAGTAAGGTCGTGGCGGACGGTCAGTCTGGTTGGCCTCCCGATGAAAGCGGACGAATGATCGGAACAAGTCTACTCTTGAGATGCGCTCTCTCAGACGATAAATCAGAAGCCAAAACATGACTTGGAGCAAGTGTCGGGAGAATTAGGCGGTTGCCCGAAAGAGGGGGCTCTGAGAAAAAAAGAAAACCCTGAAAAACAAGAGTTTTTCAGGGTTTGACTTTATGTCAAAGCGAGAAGGTTATTCCCACTCAATGGTGGCGGGCGGCTTGCCCGAGACGTCATAGACGACGCGGTTGATGCCGCGGACTTCATTGATGATGCGGTTGGAAACCTTGCCGAGAAGTTCGTACGGCAGGTGGCTCCAGACGGCGGTCATGAAGTCGGACGTTTCGACGCAGCGCAGGCTCACGACCCATTCGTAGGTGCGGCCGTCGCCCATGACGCCCACGGACTTGACCGGGAGGAAGACCACGAAGGCCTGGCTAACCTTGTCGTAGAGGTCGAAGTTGCGGAGTTCTTCGATGAAGATCGCGTCGGCTTCACGGAGAAGGTCGGCGTATTCACGCTTGACTTCGCCGAGGATGCGCACGCCGAGGCCCGGACCCGGGAACGGGTGACGATAGACCATTTCGGCCGGAAGGCCGAGTTCGACGCCGAGCTCGCGGACTTCGTCCTTGAAGAGGGAGCGCAGCGGTTCGAGGAGCTTGAGGTGCAGCGTGTCGGGAAGACCGCCCACGTTGTGGTGGGACTTGATGGTCTTGGCCTTCTTCGTCTTGGCGCCGGCGGACTCGATGACGTCGGGGTAGATCGTGCCCTGGGCGAGCCATTTGGCGGCCGTGAGCTTGGCGGCTTCTTCCTGGAAGATCTCGACGAAGACGCGGCCGATGATCTTGCGCTTCTGTTCCGGATCGGTGACACCGGCGAGTTCGTTCATGAAGCGGTCGACGGCATCGACGACGATGAGCTTGAGGCCCATGTTCTTTTCGAACGTTTCACGAACCTGTTCGCGTTCGTTCTTGCGAAGGAGGCCGTTGTCGACGAAGACGCAGGTGAGCTGCTTGCCGATGGCGCGGTGGATGAGCGCGGCGGCCACGGAGGAGTCGACGCCGCCGGAGAGGCCGAGAATGACTTCTTCGTCACCGACCTGCTCGCGGATCTGCGCGACGGCTTCGGCGACGTAGTCGCCCATGACCCAGTCGGCGGAGCACTTGCAGATGTCGAGCACGAAGCGGTTGAGCATTTCGCGGCCTTTGAGCGTGTGCGTCACCTCCGGATGGAACTGGACGGCATAGAAGCCCTTTTCCTCGTTGCACATGCCGGCGATCGGGCAGGAGGGCGTGGAGCACATGACCTTGAAGCCCGGGGGAAGCTCGGCAACCTTGTCGCCGTGGCTCATCCAGACCTTGAGCATGCCGTGGCCTTCCTCGGTGCGGAAGTCCTCAATGCCTTCGAGAAGCTTGGTGTGGCCGTGGGCGCGGACTTCGGCGTAGCCGAACTCACGCTTCGTGCCGCTTTCGACGCGGCCGCCGAGCTGCTGGGCCATCGTCTGCATGCCGTAGCAGATGCCGAGAACCGGAACGCCGGCTTCGAACACGGCCTGGCTAGCCTGGTCGTTGCTTTCTTCATAGGCGCTCATGTGAGAGCCGGAAAGAATGATGCCCTTCGGGTTGTATTCGCGGATGAATTCCGCGGACACGTCGTTGGGGTGAACTTCACAGTAGACGTGGGCTTCGCGCACGCGGCGGGCGATGAGCTGGGTCACCTGGCTGCCGAAGTCGAGAATGAGGATGCGGTCGTGAGACATGTATCTGTAGTCCGTGTGGAAAAAGAAATTGGCGATTGCATTCTATAAGAAATGCGAAAGGCGCGGCGGGAAAAACCGCCGCGCCTTGACGTCAGAGCCTGTCAGCCGTCGGAATTAGTGTTCCTGACGGTAGTTCGGGGCTTCCTTCGTGATCTTCACGTCATGGACGTGGGATTCACGCCAGCCGGCGGCCGTGATTTCGACGAACTGGGCGCGGGTGCGCATTTCGTCGATCGTGCGGCAGCCGCAGTAGCCCATGGAGGAGCGCAGGCCGCCGATCATCTGATAGATGATCTGGGCGAGCGGGCCCTTGTACGGGACCATGCCTTCGATGCCTTCCGGAACGAACTTGTCGATGTTGCCCTGGTTGTTGTCCTGGAAGTAGCGGTCGGCGGAACCCTTGCCCATGGCACCGAGGGAGCCCATGCCGCGGTAGGACTTGTAGGAGCGGCCCTGGTAGAGGATGACTTCACCCGGGGCTTCGTCCGTACCGGCGAACATGCCGCCCATCATGACGGCGTTGGCACCGGCAGCGATGGCCTTGGAGATGTCGCCGGAGAAGCGGATGCCGCCGTCGGCGATGCAGGGAACGCCCGTGTCGCGGAGAGCTTCGGCGACGTTGGAGATGGCGGAGATCTGCGGAACGCCGACACCGGCGACGATGCGGGTCGTGCAAATGGAGCCCGGGCCGATACCGACCTTGACGCAGTCGGCGCCGGCATCAACGAGAGCCAGAGCGGCAGCGGCCGTGGCGATGTTGCCGCCGATGACCTGCAGGTTGGGATAGTGTTCCTTGACCCACTTGACGCGGTTCAGAACGCCCTGGGAGTGGCCGTGGGCCGTGTCGACGACGATGACGTCGACACCGGCGTCAACGAGCTTCTCGACACGTTCTTCCGTGCCGCCGCCGACGGAGACGCCGGCACCGACGAGCAGCTTGCCGGAGGCGTCCTTGGCAGCGAACGGGTGGTCCGTGGCCTTGGTGATGTCCTTGACGGTCATGAGGCCTGCGAGGTTGAAGTCGTCGTCAACGACGAGAACGCGCTCGAGGCGGTGGGCGTGCATGAGGGCCTTGGCTTCTTCGAGGGAGGCGCCTTCCTTGACCGTGACCAGGCGTTCACGCGGGGTCATGACTTCGGAGACCGGAACGGACATGCGGGTTTCGAAGCGGAGGTCGCGGTTGGTGACCATGCCGAGAACCTTCTTGCCGTCAACGACCGGGAGACCGGAGATGTGCTTTTCGCGGGCGAGGGCGATGACGTCGCCGACGAGCATGTCGGGGCCGATGGTGATCGGTTCGGCAACAACGCCGGCTTCATGACGCTTGACCTTAAGGACTTCAGCGGCCTGCTGGTCGGCGGACATGTTCTTGTGAATGAAGCCGATGCCGCCTTCCTGAGCGATGGCGATGGCGAGACGGGCTTCCGTAACCGTGTCCATCACGGCGGAAACCATCGGAATGTTGATACGGAGATTACGCGTCAGCTGCGTGGCGAGTTGGGTATCGCGGGGGAGGACTTCGGAATAGGCGGGGACGAGAAGAACGTCGTCGAAGGTGAGAGCCTTCTGAAGGATTCGCATAACAACCTCTAAGCACAAAAAAAAATATACGTGCGTATCCTCGACGTGTATGCGAAGGTCGAAGATGCGCGCGTAAATAGGAAATTGAACGCCCGCAGTACAGGAGGGATCTGGCATCCGCTGACCTGCTCTTCTGCAGAAGCGGGAGTGGTCTCGACCGGTTCTGCAATTGGGAGATTGATTTGCGGCAGTAGTGTAGCGCGTTTTTTGCGGCTTGTGGGATTTTGGATGAAATATTTTCGAGCGTCCCTGAAACCGCTGCCGCACAATGAAAGAGAGGGGCGTCCTTTTCGGACGCCCCTCTGGGAAGGTGTGCCTCAGGTCTCAGCGGGAGGCGTAGAGCCTTTCGATGAGCTTGGCGTGGGCCGTCATGATCTGCGGGCGGCGCAGCTTCATGGTGGGCGTGAGCAGGCCGTTGTCGACGGTCCAGGGCTCGCGCGTGATGGCGACGGCGCGTGGGACGCCGTACTGCGGGAAGGCGCGACAGGCATGACGCACGCGGCGCAGGCACTGGCGCTGGACGTCGCGGGACTGGAGCGTGGCGGGATCCTCGGGGTCGAGGTCGAGGTCGGCGCAGAAGGCGGGCCAGAGCTTGGGATTGACGACTACGAGGCAGGTGACGTAGGGCAGGTTGTCGCCGATGACGAGGACCTGCTCGAAGAGACGGTCCTCCTGGATGGCGAACTCGACGTCGACGGGCGGGATCTTCTCACCGGTGCTCGTGACGATGATTTCCTTGATGCGGCCTTTGATGCGCACGCGGCCGCCGTCGGAGAGGTCGGCCTGATCACCCGTGCGGAACCAGCCGTCCTCGAAGGCCGCGGCCGTGTCGAGCGGACGGTTCCAGTAGCCCTTCATCACCTGGGGACCGCGCACGAGGAGCTCGTCGTTGGCGCCGAGCTTCACTTCGCAGTCGGGCACGGGATGGCCCACGCAGTCGGGGTGGTTGTCCTTCATGCGGGTGAAGGAGACGATGGGCGAGGTTTCGGTGAGGCCATAGAGCTGCAGGATGTTGATGCCGAGCGCGCAGAAGAAGCGTGCGACGGCGTAGTTGAGGCTTGCGCCGCCTGCAAACGTGGCGCGCAGGCGGCCGCCGAAGATCTCACGGACTTCGGACGCGATCTCGACGTCGAGCTGGGGCCAGACGGTTTCGTCGAGCTGTGCGCGGGGCGAGAGCTCGATCGGAAGGTGGTTGGCCTCGGCGAAGCGGCGCCAGCCGGTCTCAAGCGCCCAAGCGGTCTGGTGGCGCTTCTCCTCGGAGCTCTCTGCAAGCTCGTGCAGGAGCCTCTGGTGGATCTTCTCGTAGATGCGGGGTACCGAGCACATGAGCGTGGGCCTTACTTCGCGCAGGTCGTTCTCGATCTGCGCGGCGTTGCGGGCGAAGGCCATGGCGCCGCCGTTGGCGAGCGAGTTGTAGTGCGCGACGGTGCGCTCGAACGTGTGCGAGAAGGGCAGGAACGAGAGGAAGACGTCCTCCTCGTTAAAGTCGTAGCACTTGTTGATCTGCTGGACGTTGGAGACGATGTTGCGGTGCGTGATCATCACGCCCTTGGGGCGGCCCGTGGTGCCCGAGGTGTAGATGAAGCCCGCGAGGTCGTCGGCGCAGGGCTCGGGCGGGAGCTCGTCGTCGGAGACGCCCTCGCCGGTGGCAAGCCAGCCCTCGAGGCTAGAAAGGACGATGTCCCTGCCGCTCAGGTGTGTGACGGAGCCGGGCTCGACCTGCTCGTTCGTGAAGACGACGAGCTGCATGTCGGGCAGGCCCTCCTCGCCTGCGGCCTCGGCGATGGCGTTCCAGCGTGCGCGCGACGTGGTGACGAGGAAGCGCGCGTTGGAGTCCCTGAGGATGTAGGCGGAGGAGCCCGCGGTGTCGATGGCGTGAAGGGGCGTGGGCACGAGGCCGCCGCACAGGGCCGCCTCGTCGAACGTGACGGCGTCGATGCAGTTGGTGAGCAGCATCGCGACGCGCTCGCCCTTGACAAGGCCCATGTGCGTGAAGGCGCGGCGCCAGCGCATCACCTGTTCGTGGAACGTCCGCCAGGTGATGGAGTACCAGCGGCGCTCCGCATAGTCGTACTGGCGGAACGCCTCGCGTTCGGGCCAGGCGGCGACCGTGTGGCGGAGCATGTCCGGAATGGTGCGGAAGTCGTCGACAAAGGATCGGGTGTTCGTCACGTGAGTCTCTCAAGCGAAAGGTGTCTCGTTGCCGCGGCACTTGGACGCCGCGGGTCAGCGGATCAATTTTCTTCAAAAATGGCCTGCGGATGCGGATAAAGTAATCGGGGTATACCCTAGTATCCGTAAAAAGTTCCCCTCAGGCTGAAAAATGCCGCCCGACGGCGGGGCGTCTGGGCGGCATCGGAAGGCGGGGATCAGCGCTTGACGAGGGTGTCGTAGAGCGCGTTGATTTCGGCCGTGTAGCGTTGGCGGATGAGGTTTCGCTTCATCTTGAGCGTGGGCGTGAGGAGCCCGTTGTCGATCGTCCACGCGTCGAGCGTGCAGTGGACCTGACGCGGCACGCCGTAGTTCGGGAAGCCCGCGGTGGCGGTCTTGATGCGCTTGAGGGCGGCCTTGCGGAAGGCGGGGTCCTGAAGCGACTCGGGCTTGGTGGGATCGAGGCCGAGCTCGCCGCAGACCGTCTTGAACTCGTCGGGATTGACGACCGCGACGGCGGCGATGAACGGACGGTCGTCGCCCACGACCATGCACTGCGAGAAGAGGCGGTCGGAGGTGATGGCGGACTCGAGGTCGGCGGGCGGCACCTTTTCGCCGGTGCTCGTCACGATGATCTCCTTGATTCGGCCCGTGATGCGGATGTTGCCGTCGGGGTAGATCGTGCAGACGTCGCCCGTGCGCAGCCACCCGTCCTCGGTGAAGATGGCCTTGGTGGCCTCCTCGCGGTTCCAGTAGCCCTTCATGACTGTGGGACCGCGGACCTGGAGCTCGTCGCCCTCGCCGAGGCGGACCTCGATGTTGGGCAGGGCGGGGCCGACGGTGTTCGGGTGGTTGTGGCCGACCTTGTTCACCGAGATGATCGGGGAGGTCTCGGTCATGCCGTAGCCCTGATAGATGGGCACGCCGAGCGCGAAGAAGGTGCGCGCGACGGCGGGGCTCAGGGCTGCGCCGCCCGAGATGTAGAGGTGGATGCGGTCGCCGAAGACGGCGCGCAGCTGGCTGCCGACCTTCTTGTCGAGGAAGCCTGCGACGAAGGGGTCGAGCCAGGCGCGGGAGGACGACTCGACGGGCAGGCCGTTCTCGCGGCAGAAGCGGCGCCAGCCCACTTCGACGGCCCAGTCGAAGAGGTAGCGGACGAACTTGGACTTCTTGGCGAGGCCGTCCTGCAGCTTCGCGTAGATCATTTCATAGACGCGCGGCACGGACATGAGGACCGTGGGGCGGATCTCGCGGAAGTCGGCCTGCAGGTTCGCGATGGAGCGGTTGAAGGCGGTGGTGTAGCCCAGACCGAGCGCGAGGTAGTAGGAGGTCGTGCGTTCGAAGGTGTGCGAGAGCGGCAGGAACGAGAGGAAGGTCTCGTGACCGCTCGGCTGCAGGTTCTTGAGCACGCCCTGGATGTTCGAGATGACGTTGCGGTGCGTGAGCATCACGCCCTTGGGGTTGCCCGTGGTGCCCGAGGTGTAGACGAGCGCGGCGAGGTCGGTGGCCTTGGGAGCCTCCTTGGGCAGCTGGCTCGTTTCGCCGAGCTTGAGGAAGGTCTCCTTGGTCATGACGGGAATCGGCGCCTCCAGATCGTCGCAGTCCTTGTCGTCGGTGATGACGACGAGGCGGATCTCGGGCGTCTCGGCGGCCTCGCGGATCTGCTTCCACTTGAGGAGCTTGTTGGTCACGAGGACCTTGGCACCGGAGTCGTTCAGGATGAAGGCGGAGGACTTCGGCGTGTCGATGGCGTGCAGCGGCACCGGCACGAGCGTGTTCGAGAGCGCGGAGAGGTCGAAGAAGACCGCTTCGGGGCAGTTGGGCAGGAGCATCGCCACGCGGTCGCCGCGAACGAGTTCGGAGCGCGCCGCGAAGGCATGGCGCCAGGCGTGGACCTGATCGTAGACGTTCTTGAAGGTGAGATCCTTCCAGGACTTGGACGCATTGTCGTAGACCTTGTAGGCAACGTCGTCGGGCCTGACGGTCAGGTGATGCGTCAAGAGTTCGGGAAGCGTCGTAAGGACGTCAAGCGCCTTGATGCGTTCAAGGCCGTCGTCCGCAAGGTTCTGGGGATTGGAGCTCACTGTTAATAGTCCTAGTTCGAATCGGGGGGGGCGTCGTCCGCTCAAATCCCGCCCGGAGGGTGCTCGGGCGGACGGAGGCCGGCTGCCTGACTATGTCTTGTCAGTATCCGGGACCGGAAGCGTGCTTCCGGCGCAAATAATGAATGATAAGACAAGCCCCCTGCATTTGTGGTCAGGGTCATCCGTGCGGATGATGCACGGGAGATTTGGATGGGAAAAGAAAAAGTTATACGGGTTACGTATTTATACGTAGAAAATGACGCCTTTGAACACCACTAGTGGTGCTCATATTTTTTCGAAAATCGTATGAAGCCGTCGTTTAAAGAGCCTGCAAGCCGCCTTGGAAGCCGTTTTCAGAATATTTGCAACCTGAGGTAAATGCGAGTAACTTTATCTCCAAGTAAGAAAACAAAAGTTCATTGCTCCTCCTCAAACGCAGATTGACGATGTGGTTGGTCCTGCCTCGTTAACACTCCGCGTTCCTCTGCTAGGGGGCTGATTGGAATTGAAAGGGAGTTCCGATCAGCCCCTTTAGTTTATCCGCGCTTCGCACTTGATTTCCTTCCTGTGCCTCTCCTGCAGGCGTTTCGGAGCCGTGCTGCTTCGCGGCGCGCCTTTTTGCATCCTCGTCCTCCTCTCTCCCGCACCTTCCGTGCCGTCGCGCACTGCCGCGCGGGCGGCGTTCGCCCTTCGTGCGCCCCTCATGCAGGCCTCATGCACGCCCGGTGCGCTTCCAGTGAAGGACCTGAGCATCTCCGCACCCTCCATGCCCCTCTCTTCATTTACGCGCCCTCACGCGCGACGTCGAACGCTTCGTTCCCTCACTCCGTCCTCCGACGACGCCGCAGGGGCGCGCATGATCCTGAGAGGGAGACACCCGACGTGCGGGCGCAGCCTCCCGCTATGAAAAAGGGTGGGAGACGATCGGGCCCAGGGGGCCGTTCAGGGTGAAATCCCGGGCCGAAGACGGGCGCGGGCGGTTGAAAAATGCGCCGAATAAGTGTAAACGCGCCCGTGCAATTTGACTTTTGTCATTGTTTCGTGCGTTTTTTTGGGCAGAAAATACCTGAAATCGAGCCTTTTTTCGGGTTTTCCCCGTCTTCGGGGACATTTGGCATAGGCAGGGTCTTGTAAGTAAAGATACGCAGATTTTGGGCTGAACCGAAGTGAGTCGAATGAGACAAAGTGACTAGACGGGGTGGAGCGGCCCGGACCGGGGGAGAGGGCGGAAAAAAGGGCAAAAAAAACCCGCAACAAGTGTGTTGCGGGTGAAAAAACTGTCAAGGCATACTTGCTTGCATCGGAAAGACAACGCTGATCTTGCCGATGCAGCCCCTCGGACGCCGAAGACAGGAGTCCGACGAATTCTGCGGATGCTCTCTACGCACAAACAAGAGATCCGGTTAGGCAGAACCGTCTGACTAAGCCCTATTCTACTCATAAGGCACTCTCTATGCACTAGGTAAATCACCTATTGGGCCGACGGGCACTCCGCACGTCCTCTCCGCATGTACTGACAATCCTTTGCCCGCAGGCGTTCCGGCGCTTTAGGGGCGTCTTCTCGGGCGCCGCCGGTAGCCCGGGATCCCCCGAATGGAGGGGTGCGGTTCCGTATTCTCTTTGCTATAGTCATTAGACCCGTTCTGCGCGGCACCACTACAGCTCGTGGTTCGGCGGGGTGAGACATACTATATATAGTGTTTGAACGTGTTTCGCCCGAAGTGACAGGAAAAGAATGGAGAAGCAAATGGAGATTTGTGAACGGTTCGCCGGCAAGCACATCGTCAAGCGAAACGGCAGCGTGAAGCCCTTCGACGTCACGAAGATCGTTAGCGCCGTCACGCGCGCGGGCAAGGCGACGGGCGAGTTCGGCGAAGCCAAGGCCCTTGATCTCGTCTGCGCGTACGTGCTGCCGCGTCTGGACGAGAAGTCGACGCTGTGCATCGAACTTGTTCAGGACGCCGTCGAGCACGCGCTCTTCGAGGCGGGCTGCTTCAAGACGCTCCGCGCCTACATCGTCTACCGCGAGACCCGCACGAAGGCTCGCGACGCCAAGCAGAGCTGGGTCAACGTCGAAAGCTCCATCAACGAATACCTCGACCAGATCGACTGGCGCGTCAACGCGAACGCCAACCAGGGCTATTCGCTCGGCGGCCTCATCCTGAACGTCTCCGGCAAGGTGATGGCCAACTACTGGCTCAACTTCATCTATCCGGCCGAGGTGGGCCGCGCGCACCGCGAGGCCGACCTGCACATCCACGACCTTGACATGCTCTCGGGCTACTGCGCGGGCTGGTCTCTGAGGACGCTCCTCAACGAGGGCCTCAACGGCGTGGCCGGCAAGGTCGAGGCCGCGGCGCCGAAGCACCTTTCGTCCGCCACGGGTCAGATCGTCAACTTCCTCGGCACGATGCAGAACGAGTGGGCGGGCGCCCAGGCGTTCTCGAGCTTCGACACGTATCTCGCGCCCTTCATCAGGAAGGACAACCTGCCCTACGCCGAAGTGCTCCAGTGCATGCAGGAGCTCATCTACAACCTGAACGTGCCGAGCCGCTGGGGCACGCAGACGCCGTTCACGAACCTCACGTTCGACTGGACGTGTCCCGAGGACCTGCGCGCCGAGCATCCGATGATCGGCGGCGAGACGATGCCGTTCACCTACGGCGAGCTGCAGGCCGAGATGGACATGATCAACAGGGCCTACATCGAGGTGATGCTCAAGGGCGATGCGAAGGGACGCGTGTTCACGTTCCCGATTCCGACCTACAACATCACGCCTGACTTCGACTGGGACAGCCCCAATGCGATGAGGCTCTTCGACATGACGGCGCGCTACGGTCTGCCGTACTTCCAGAACTTCATCAACTCCGAGCTCAAGCCCAACATGATCCGCTCGATGTGCTGCCGCCTGCAGCTCGACCTGCGCGAGCTGCTCAAGCGCGGCAACGGCCTCTTCGGCTCCGCGGAGCAGACGGGCTCGCTCGGCGTGGTGACGGTCAACTGCGCGCGTCTGGGCTTCCTCTTCAAGGATGACGAGGAGGGGCTTCTGCGTCGCCTCGACTATCTGCTCGAGCTTGCGAAGACGAGCCTCGAGATCAAGCGCAAGGTCATCCAGCGCCACATCGACCAGGGTCTCTTCCCGTACACGAAGCGCTATCTCGGCACGTTGCGCAATCACTTCTCGACGATCGGCGTCAACGGCATCAACGAGATGATCCGCAACTTCACGAGCGACAGGGAGGACATCACGACGGACTGGGGCCATGCCTTTGCGCTGCGCCTGCTCGACCATGTTCGCGCCCGCCTCGTCGAGTTCCAGGAGGAGACGGACCACATGTACAACCTCGAGGCGACGCCGGCCGAGGGCACGACCTACCGCTTCGCCAAGGAGGACCGCAAGCGCTTCCCCGGCATCCTGCAGGCGGGCACGCCCGCGAATCCGTACTACACGAACTCCTCGCAGCTGCCCGTCAACTTCACGGACGACCCGTTCGAGGCGCTCGAGCGTCAGGACGACCTGCAACGCAAGTACACGGGCGGCACGGTGCTCCACCTCTACATGAACGAGGCGGTCTCCTCGCCCGAGGCCTGCCGCGACCTCGTGCGCCGTACGCTCACGCGCTTCCGCCTGCCATACATCACGGTGACGCCGACGTTCTCGATCTGTCCCAAGCACGGTTATCTCTCGGGCCGCCATGACTTCTGCCCGAAGTGCGACGCCGAGCTGCTGGCGAAGAAGCGCGCGAAGGCCGCAAGGGAGGAGGCCTCCTGAGGGGGCTCCGAAGGAAAACAACTTTTTTATCAGGAGTCACGAAAATGACCAACGAAGTCAAGAAGGACGTTGAACTCACGAATGAAGAGCGCCAGCCCTGCGAAGTCTGGACCCGCGTGATGGGCTACCACCGTCCGGTGCAGTCATTCAACACCGGCAAGAAGGGCGAGTTCGCCGAACGCGTCTGCTTCACGGAAAAGCGCGCGGCCGAACACGACTGCAAGTGCAGGAAGGCCGAATAAGGCCGCGGCATGAACGGTCATGACCGAAACGGGCCCGCGGCTTCGGAACTGAAGCTCGCGGGCCTCACGCCCTTTACGACCATCGACTTTCCGGGCAGACTCTCGGCGGTGGCGTTCGTGCAGGGCTGTCCCTGGCGGTGCGTCTACTGCCAGAACAGCTGGATGCAGCAGAGGAGCTTCGATCCCGGGCTCGAGCATTCGTCCTGGGAGGAGTTGGAGTCTCTTCTGAAGCGGCGCCACGGACTTCTCGACGGCGTCGTCTTCTCGGGCGGCGAGCCCTGCCTCGATCCTGCGCTCCCCGCCGCCGTGCGGGCTGTGAAGGAGATGGGGTACGAGGTCGGCCTGCACACGGGCGGTAGCTACCCCGCGAGGCTCGCCGAGGTGCTCCCCGACCTCTCCTGGGTGGGGCTCGACGTCAAGGCGGTGCCCGCCGACGGCGCTCACTGGGCGAAGGTGACGGGCGTTGAGAGCGCGCAGGACAAGTGGACCGAGAGCCTTGGGCTGCTTCTCGCTTCGGGCGTTCCCTTCGAGTGCCGCACGACGGCGCATCCCGACTACTTCAGCGAGGCGCAGCTTCTGGAGACGGCCGCCTTTCTTCAGGCGCGCAACGTGAAGGACTATGCGCTCCAGATCTGCCGCAAGCCGCCGGGACTCATCGCAAGGTTCGGCGCCGTGGATCCCGCATGGCCCTCCGAACCCGTGCTTGAGAAGCTCCGCTCGGGATTCGAGCGCTTCACGCTCAGGCGGGACTGAGCCAAGGCCGTCAAATGGGGCAATACCCCCTGTCTGAAGACAGAGGTTTCCGCGCCGAGTTTCTATGAAAAAAGGACCGCGACGCAGTGTGTGACGCGGTCCTTCTTCAACTCAGACGGAAGGCTTGGAGAGCCCTGCCGTCATTCCTCGTCCTTGATGCCCTCGTACTTGTTGACGATTTCCCTGAAGTACGTGCCGGCGACGAACTTCGGCTTGCGAACCGCCGGAATGCGGATGGCTTCGCCCGTGGCGGGGTTGCGGCCCGTGCGGGGAGCGCTTTCAACGGCACGGAAGCTGCCGAAGCCGATGAGAGTCACGGAATCGCCCATCGTAACGGCGGACATGATTTCTTCAAAAACGCTCACGACGACACGGTCAGCTTCAGCTTTGGAAATGTTGTTGCGTGCGGCAATGCGGTCAACGAGGTCGAAACGATTCATTTGAACACTCCTGGTGGATCTGCCCGCCCCCGTCAGTTGAAAGGGATGTGGCTGCGGGGACGAAGAATATTTTTGGGGGTTGCGTTGAAGAATCAGGGGAGTGCCTGAAAACGACAAAAGGGCGAAAATGCCGCTCCTAGAGGCGAATGAAAGATCCCGTGATTTCGCATGCCAAGCATTTTAGCGATGCGGACTCCAAAGGTAAACCCAAGCAAAAACCCTGCCCTGCAGCGAAAGACAGGAAATTGTCCCTCGAGGGGGGCGATTTTATTGGTGAAGGTGTTTCGCAACCTGTTGCAGGGCAAGGGGATTTTTGTATATGACCTTGCAACGCCTATGGCACAGGGAAGTTGGGGGAGGTGATCCCGTACGCCGCTGCATAGGTGAAAACACTCGATCTGTTCCGGGACGCACTCGAGAAAAGCTCGGGAGGCTTCGCCTTGAAGTGTCGTTAGGGTAAATCCCATGCTACTTCAGGGGTAGAAAAAAGTGTTAAGAGGGAGGCGAAACTTGATCCCGCATGCCGTCGGGCAGGCAAAAGCCCCGGGAGAGCGGTTTGGAGGCATTGAGAGGGAGAGCGGACGGTGGCAGAATGAATCTGTCGGCCGATGCCGGCGAAGCAATGCGGAGTCATGTCCGTCATCCATATGCTTTTGGTTGTTGAGGTCAGATCCCTGTCCTGCAGGGATTCTGACCTTTTTTTACGCAGGCAGGGAGGGCCTTGTGCAGCACCGGGCGGCTTTCAGCGGCTCTGGCGGGGGATGAGGGTCTCGACGAGGACCCTAGGGGTTTTCGAGATCATCACAAGGCGGGTGGCGCGGGCCTTCTCGCTTCGGGTGAGCATGCGCTCGAGTGCGGTGAGCGTGGTCGCGGCGCCCGCGTCGTGGAGCCTGGCGGCGCACTTGAGGAGCGTGTAGGCATTGAAGCGGTTCATGTCGAGGGCCGAGCCCGTCAGGAAGAAGTCGGCGAGGGTGGTGAGGGCCTGCGTGCTGCCGTTTTCGGCGGCGCGGCACGTCCAGCGGACGGCCTCGCGCAGGTCGACCCTGCCGCCCCTGCCCGCCCAGTAGTGGACGCCGAGGCGGTACTGCGCCTCGACGACGCCCGAAAGGGCGGCTTCGGTGAGCCATCGGGCGGCTTCCTCGGGATCGGCGCCAGCCCAGCCTCGGCGCTGGTGAAGGCGGGCGAGTTCGTACTGGGCCTGAGGGTCGCGCCCCTGGGCGGCGGCCTTGAGCCATCTGGCGGCCTCGTCGTTGTCGGCGCGGGCGCCGCGTCCGTCCCTGAGCATGAGGCCCGCCTCGCGCTGGGAGGCGGTGTGTCCCTTGGCGCCCGCGATTCGGTACCAGTAGAGTGCGTCCCTGTCGGATGCGGGGCGTCCGAGCCCCATGCGGCAGAGTCGGGCGAGGTCGGCGGCCGCGCCTGCGCTGCCCAGATAGGCGGCTTCCTCAAGGAGCTTCGCGCCTTCGGCGGGATCCGCATCCAGCCCCTGGCCGCGCAGCATGACGACGCCGAGCAGGTGAAGGGCCTCGGGGAGCTTTCGGGCGGCGGCCTTCCTGAGGAGCGAGAGCGCACGGCGGTTCTTGCGGCTGTCGGGCGCGTCGGTGAGAAGGCGGCGGGCGAATTCGGTCTGTGCGGCGGGATTGCCGCGGCGGGCGTCCTCCTCGAGGCGGATGAGCTGGGCCATTGCCTCCTCGCCCGTGAGGGGCCTGCGCCTCACGATGCCGCCGAGCAGGTCGAGCACGTAGTCCTCGGCCTTTTCAGGGGCGGGAATCGGAAAGCGCGGGTCGGGACGCTTGGGCATGCGGAAGTGAGGAGGGCCTTATTCGGCCTTTCTGGTCTCGACGGGGAGCGGCTCCACCACCACCTTGTCGGACCCTTCGGGCACGCGCAGGACGACGCCCTGACTTTCGGCACGCTCGGCGCCGGGGAGCATCTTGTCGAGGCCCGTGAGCTGGATGGCCATCGCGATTGAGATGGAGACCATGGAGTAGATCACCCAGCAACCGCCTGCGAAGATCGTCACGCGGCCGAGGCGCTCGCGGGGATAGTCGCTGCCGAAGAGCTCGCGCACGTAGCCGATCTGCTTCCAGCCGGTCGTGACCATCCAGCTCGCCCAGGTGACGACGAGGAAGTAGAGGCCGCCGAACTGCATGAAGGGCTCGTTCTGGAAAAAGGCCTGCATGATGACGAAGACGAAAAGGAGCCAGAGCGTCGTGCGCACCCACATGCGCGAGGCGCGGGCGCGGCCGTGTTCGCCGAGCGCGTCCCAGTTGCGCGCCTGAAGCAGGGCGCCGAAGATCGGCGTGAAGAGGAGCGCGAGAACGCAGGCGGCGGTCGGATTGTAGAGGGCAGGGCGGTTCGCGGCCCCGGACTTGTTCTTGGACATGGTCGGCGTACTGGAAATGGGTTGTTTTCGGAAGCGGGTTCGGAAGTGGAGAATTGTACGCGCAAACGGGTTGGGCTACGGTCAGTGGGTGTAACCTATCGTCATTGAGATCCATATATGAGGAGAAGGATGGAAGCACGAATTTTGAAAAAGGTGAAAAGGCGCGCCGCCCTGTGCGCGACCTGTGCCGCGGCCTCGCTGCTCGCCGCCTGCTCGAGCACTCAGGAGGCGGCCCCTGAGGAACCCTCCTACCGAAGCCCCTATCAGTCCTACAGGTCGCTGTGCGTCGTGCCCGCCGAGGAGCATTCCGCCTCGTTCGATCTGACGCTCGCGCGCATGCTCCGCGACCGCGGCTTCGAACCCGAGCTCCTCGAGACGGGCGACCTGCCGTCGGTGCGCCGCTGCCGGGGCATCGTCACCTTCTCGACGGGCAGGACCCTGAGACCCTTTGAGGCCCCCGCCTCCATGTCGCTCACCTTCCTCGACGCCTACACGGGCGAGACCTACCACGTGGCGGCCTCCCGTGCAAAGGGCGGCGCGGGACACGCGCTCTTTGCCGATGCGCCCTTCTCGGATCCCGCTCAGATGATCAGGCAGCTCGTGGAGAGACTGTTTCCAGAGCGCACCGATCATGAGTAAGGGTTTCCACAGAATGAGGGCGGGCGCTCGCCTTCATGCATGCCCCGGCATGTGGTCCGAGACATACCTCGGTTGGGGTAGAAGGACATCCTTGGGAATATCCCTAACCGAGATGTAAACAGGTGAAATTACCTGATTGTCGTCAAAAGAAGCGCGGAATTGGGGTGCGGAGTCGGCCTAAAGGAGTAGAAATTCCGCCGAAAATCACTAAAATTTGCGTGCAGTTGAACGGAACCAACCGTTCGACTCAGGCGAATGAGGCCGGATCAGGCGGCTTCAGACGCAGGCGGCATCGGCGCTTACATCGGGGGATGTGCAAAGGAGCGCCACGACCAGATGCTGCCGGACCATCGGCAGTCCGTGACTGCCCGACGGCCCGCAGCCGGCATGACTCTCCGGTTGCGGCGGCCGCCTGTGAAGGGATGGAGGAACGTCGGGAAGACCAGCCCGTGCGAACCTCCGGAGCGCCCGAAAGGGCATGCCCCCTTTCACTTTTCACGGATCTTACGGGAGCGTTCGACCAGACGCTCCCTTTTCTTTTGGGCTCGCCAAAAGGTTCGGGCTGTTCAGGACTTCCGCCCGGGCGTATCATTGTCGAGTCCGCTTCCCCTCGGCGGCAGGACGAAGAAGAACAGCCAGAAACCCACAACGGAGATCCGACGTGCCTGATACACAAGCGATCCAAGCCCACTGGAAGACGACGCTCGTCATCCTGACCCTGAGCGCGGTTCTGATGTCGCTCAGCTACACGATGCTCATTCCCTTTCTGCCGATGTACCTCATCGAGGAGCTCGGCGTCGAGCAGTCGCGGGCGAATTTCTGGAGCGGTCTCGTCTTTTCGGTCTCCTTTCTGATTTCAGGCGTCATGGCCCCGATCTGGGGCGCCATGGCCGACAAACGCTCGCGCAAGCTCATGGCGCTGCGCGCTGCAATCCTCCTCGCCGTCTCCTATGCGCTGGGCGGCATCGTCCAGAACGAGTGGCAACTGCTGGCCATGCGTTGCTTCCAGGGTTTCGCCTCGGGCCTCTGGCCCGCCTGCCTCGCGATCATGGCGAGCACCGTGCCGCGCGAGCGCATCGGTCTGGCCATGGGCATCATGCAGGGCGGAATGACTGCGGGCGGCGTTCTCGGGCCCTTCTTCGGCGGGGCGCTCGCAGAGCTCTTCTCGATGCGCATGACCTTCTTCATCGGCGGCGCCGCACTTGCCGTCATCACGCTCCTCATCCTCTTCTTCATCCACGAGCCTCCGAGAAAGGAGCAGAAGAAGGCGGCCGCCGCGCGCGAGAAGACCAGCCTCCTCAAGATTCCCGTCGTGCAGCGCATGCTCCTGTGCGCGGGCGTCGTGCAACTCACGATCCTCCTGCAGCAGCCCGTCATGCCGATGTACATCGGCGAGCTCCAGGGCAGCATGGACCGCATCGTCTTCGTGACCGGCATCGTCTTCTCCGTGGTCGGCGTTTCGGGCGTGATCGCCTCGCCCCTCTGGGGCGTCATCGGCCAGAAGTGGGGATACCGCCCCGCGCTCTACACGGCGCTTGCGGGCACGGCCTGCTTCGGCATGATCCAGGCGATTCCCGACACGCTCGTGCCGTTCGCCGTCTGGCGCTTCATCGGCGGCCTCACCTTCGCGGGCATCTTCCCCGCCATCAACGCCGTCCTCACGATGAGCACGCCGCCCGAGGACCGCGGCCGCATCTTCGGCCTCTCCTACGCGGCACAGCAGGTCGGCAGCGTGATCGGCCCGCTCGTGGGCGGCGGCATGGCCATGTACCTGCCGCTCAAGTCCGTCATCTTCCTCGGCGGTTTCATTCTCCTGCCGCTTGTCATCTTCCTCTGGTACATGCGTCCGAAGAACGAGGAGAACTCGCACGGCAGTCCCGCCCAGCTGCGCTAGTCCCGCAGGGCATCGCTTTTGGGAGTAATTCGAAGCTGGTACGAGCTCGCGGCTTCTCCGCGCGGTGCTGTCATTTTGAGTGTTTTCAGCAGATGGGTCCCCAAATACGGCCTGAGGTTCGATACAATCGAACCATTAATACTGATTGCAAATTGTCAGGAACTGTCACGCAGTGAAGTCGTTTCCCTCGGAGCGTCGGCACCGGCCGGGCCGTTCGGGCAGATACAAATCGAATGGATACATTCATACTTGCTGCGCTGGCGCTTTTGGGCGCGCTTGCCGTCATCGACCTCTTCGTCGGCGTCTCCAATGACGCCGTCAACTTCCTCAATTCCGCCGTCGGCTCCCGCACGGCACCCTTCTGGGTGATCATGACGGTGGCCAGTCTGGGCGTCCTGCTCGGCGCCACCTTCTCCTCAGGCATGATGGAGGTCGCCCGCACAGGCGTTCTCGTGCCCGAGCACTTCACCTTCAAGGAAGTGATCATCGTCTTCACGGCCGTGATGGTCTGCGACGTCCTCCTGCTCAACACCTTCAACTCCCTCGGCCTTCCCACCTCCACGACCGTCTCGATCGTGTTCGAACTCTTCGGCGGCGCCACCGCGCTCGCCTGCTACAAGGTCTGGTCGAGCGGCGCGCCCATTGCGGATCTGGGGCTCTACCTCAACTCCGCCAAGGCGCTCGCCATGATCATGGCGATTCTCGTATCCGTCGTCGTGGCCTTCTTTGCGGGCCTCTTCGTGCAGTATCTGCTGCGTCTGATCTTCTCCTTCAACTACGAGCGCTACTACAAGCTCTTCGGCGGCATCTACGGCGGCGTCTCGCTCACGGCCGTCTTCTACTTCCTCGTGATCAAGGGCGCCAAGGGCGCGTCCATCATGCAGCCCGAGTGGATCTCCTGGATCGGCGCCAACACGACCGAACTCCTGCTCGGCTGCTTCGCCATCCTGACCGTGCTCTTCCAAGCGCTCATCATGGCGCTGCGCATCAACATCTTCCCGATCATCATTCTCGCCGGCACGTTCTCGCTCGCCTTCGCTTTCGCGGGCAACGACCTCGTGAACTTCATCGGCGTGCCGCTCGCCGCGCTCTCCTCCTATGAGATCTGGTCCGCGGTCGAGGGCGCCGATCCGACGACCTTCACGATGGAGGGCCTGCGCCACAACCAAGGCACGCCGACCTATTTCCTGCTTGCCTCCGGCCTCGTGATGGTGCTCACGCTCTGGTTCTCCAAGAAGGCCCACCGCGTCATCCGCACCTCGATCAGCCTCGCCTCGTCCGCCCGCGGCGGCAAGGAGCAGTTCGGTTCCTCGCTTCCCGCCCGCATCGTCGTGCGTTCCGCGATCCGCTTCAACAACCTCGCCCATCAGATCATTCCGGCCTCCGTCATCAAGAGCCTAGCCACGCGCTTCGAGAAGAAGAAGCTCGCGCCGGGCGAGGTCGAGCTGCCGTTCGACGAGATCCGCGCCAGCGTGAACCTCGTGCTCGCCGCCGCGCTCATCGCCTCGGCCACGAGCCTGAAGCTCCCGCTCTCGACCACGTACGTGACCTTCATGGTCGCCATGGGTTCGTCGCTCGCCGACGGCGCCTGGGACCGCGAGTCCGCCGTGTACCGCATCTCGGGCGTGCTCACCGTGATCTCCGGCTGGTTCATGACCGCCTTCACGGCCTTCACCGCCTGCGGCCTCATCTGCATGCTCTTCATCAGCTGGGGCGAGCCGCTTCAGCTCATCATGATGGTGCTCGCGCTCATCGTCGTCATCCGCACGAACTTCTTCGTCAAGGAAGAGGACGAGACGCCCGACCACGAGCGCATCGACCGCGGCGACAAGGCCAGCATCCGCGACCTGCTCTCCGAAAGCGTCAACGACAACCTCAACGCCACGCTCACGCTCTACGCGCAGGGCCTTCAGGCCTTCCTCGACGAGGACGATCAGAAGCTGCGCGAGCTCAAGGGCGACGCCGCACAGCTCTTCGACTTCATCACGATGCGCCGCGGAGAGTACTACAACATGGCCCTTGAGGGCGGCGGCTCGCGCTCCGACCGCGACGCCCGCAACTTCTACTACCGCGCCTTCACGAGCATGAAGGAGGTGAGCCACTCCCTGCGCGACCAGATCGGCGTCGCACAGAACTACGTGGCCAACTCCCACTCGCCCTTCACGGGACGCATGCGCGACAACATCAAGACCCTCTCCAAGCGCCTGATCATGATCCGCGACAACTTCGTGCCGGCCAACTGCACGCAGGCCCTCGAGCTCATCGACGAGGCCCAGCGCGACTTCATGACCCAGATCGGAGAGGAGAAGATCTCGCTGCGCAAGTCCGAGCTCTACCTCGGCTACCTGCTCTTCGCCCGTGAGGTGCTCAACCGCTACATGATGGTGAAGCTCCTGCAGAGCGAACTCGAGGCGGGGCTTGCCGCCCAGCAGCAACAGCAGGCGGCCTTCGCCGTCGAGGACGACAAGGACGAGCCCCTGCAGCCCTCCGAGCGATGATCCGCATGAAGCCTCCTCTGCCCGCGCAGGGGAGGCCCGATGAAGAAAAGGACCGTTCCGCAATCCGCGGGCCGGTCCTTTTTCCATTAATGCAGGACAGAATGTCCGGGGCCTCTCCGCAGGCCTCTGCGTCATTCTTTTCGTCACGCTCCTCCGTGTCGGGGTTCGACGGCGGCGACGCACGTGTAGCGGCGCTCGGGGAAGTCGAGCTCCCTGATGCGCACGCGCACGTCAAAGACGTCTGAGAGGAGATCCTCGGTCATGACGTCGCGGGTGTCGCCGAAGATGGGCGGTCTGTGCCTGGGGACGAGGAGCGTCTTCGTGGAGATATCGAGCGCATGCGCGGGGAAGTGCGTGTTGATGACGGCGCCGAGACCCTGCTCGGTGAGACGCTCGATGACGTTGAGGACCACCATCTGGTTGCGGAAGTCGAGGTTCGATTCAGGCTCGTCGAGCACGAGGATTCTGGGTTCGGCCGCGAGCGCGCGGGCGATGAGCGCGAGCTGGAACTGCCCGCCCGAGACTTCGCTGCAGAGGCGCCCCGCGAGGTGCTCGATGCCGACCTCGGTCATGACGCGGTCGACCACCTCCCAGTCCGCGTCGGATGGCAGGCTGAAGGGGCCGATGTGCGCGCTGCGGCCGAGGACGACCATGTCGGCGAGCGTCATCGAGGCGAAGCCCGGGAGCTTCGCCTGAGGTACGTAGCCGATCGTGCGCCAGAAGTCGCGGGGCTTCCAGTTGGAGACGGGACGGCCGTCGAGCCTCGCCTCGCCCTCCGTGAACTTGAGAAGGCCGAGCATGCAGCGCAGCAGCGTCGTCTTGCCCGCGCCGTTGGGGCCGAGGATGCTCATGACGCCCGTGCCGTCGAAGCGGAAGTTGACGCCCGTGAGAACGGGTTCGCGGCCCGGCCAGGCGTAGCCGCCGTGGATCACTTCAAGGGACATGGCGCTACCCCGAGATGCCGCCCGTGCGGCGCAGAAGATAGATGAAGAACGGCGCACCCACGACGGCCGTGAGGATCGAGACGGGAATCTCGCTCTGCGTGGCGGTGCGCGCGACGGTGTCGATCACGAGCATGAAGAGGGCGCCCATGACCATCGAGGCGGGCAGCACGAAGCGGTTGTTCGCACCGAAGACCATGCGTGCGGCGTGGGGGACGAGAAGGCCCACCCAGCCGATGAGGCCGCACATCGAGACGACCGAGGCCGTGATCATGGTGGCGGCGATGATGACGCCTGCGCGGATCCTGCGCACGGGTATGCCGAGGCTTGCGGCCTCGTCAGTCGGAAGGGTCGTCACGTTGAGGCGCCAGCGCAGGAGCCAGAGAACGAGCATGCCGAGGAGCACCATGGGCGTGCCCGCGAGCACGCTTGACTTGGTCGCGCCCGTGAGCGCCCCCATCATCCAGAAGGTGATGGACGGCAGCACGTCCTGCGGGTCGGCCGCGTACTTGACGAGGGAGACGAGAGCCGAGAAGAGGGCTCCGACGACCATGCCCGAGAGAATGATCATGAGGATCGAGCTCGTGTTGCGCACGCGGCTGATGACGATCACGAAGAAGACTGCGGAGAGGCCCGTCGCCAGGCTCATGAGCTGAATGCCCATGCCGTTCCAGCCCCAGAGGATGCCTAGGACGGCGCCGAACGAGGCGCCCGTGGCGACGCCGAGCGTGTCGGGCGCGGCGAGCGGATTCGCAAAGAGCGCCTGAAAGGCGGCGCCCGACATGGCGAGTCCCGCGCCCGCAATGATCGCGAGAAGCACGCGCGGCAGCCTCACGTTGAGAACGATGTTCTCCATCATGCGGTTCGTCTCGACGGAAAGCCAGCCGTCGGGCAGGAGCACGGCCATCACTTCGGTGCCCGTGAGACTGTAGCGGCCGAGGCACAGCGAGGCGACGGCCGTGACGGCGAGCAACAGGGCGAGCGAGGCCATGACGAGGCGGAAGCGCCCCGCGGCCGCGCCTGCGGCCTGGGCGCTTCGCGCGCGTGCGGTGGAGACGTTCGACATGGATCAGCCGTTGCTGCGGGTGGCGACCGTGGCGCCGGTGCTCGCGCCTTCGCCCGGATTGAACATCATGTCGACGTCGGCGTCGGTGAGCGTCACGCCGAAGACGTCCTTGTACCAGGCCTTGACCTCCTTGGTGAGATCGATGTCGGCAAAGCGCGAGGGATAGACCTGCTTGGCCATCCAGAGCAGCGTGAGCGGCGTGTCGGCCGAAGGCGTGTAGCTGCGGTAGATGCCGAGCGGGAGCTTGTAGACGCGCTTGTCCTTGACGGCCTTCACGTCGGACCAGTCGTGGCCCGCCATCTTGTTATCAAAGAGGTCGGCGGGCGTGGCGGCCGTGAAGTTCGTGATGAAGACGACGTCGGGGTTCCAGGCGTAGATCTGCTCCATCGAGACGATGGCGTTGGCGTTGTCTGCCGTCACGGACTCGGCGACGTTCCTGGCGCCGACGGCGTCGCACCAGTACTGGCCGAAGAAGTTGCGCCCCGAAGTGACGATCTGGCGGGCGTCGTAGCGGAAGAGGAAGAGAACCTTGCTACGCTCCTCGGGCCTGAGGTCCTTCGTGCGGTCGGCGACCATCTTCGCGATGGCCTTCGAGCGGCTGTCGATCAGGTCGCCCTTGCCCTTGTGCTCGGGCCAGATCTCGGAGAGGCTCTTCATCCACTGGGCGTGCGTCTCGATGATGTCGTAGTGCCACTTGCTCGGGCTGATGCCGAAGGCGGGAATGCCCGCGTTGCGGACCGCGTCGAGCGTGCGCTTGTCGGGCGCGTTGACGAGGACGAGGTCGGGCCTGAGGGCCATCAGGGCCTCGACGTTGAGGCTCGCGCCCTGCATGAAGGAGGTGTCGGCCTTGAGGACGTCGGGATAGAGCTTGCCGAGGAGCCCGCTCTTGGCGGCCGAGTAGGAGGCGGGATGCATGCCCACCACGGTCTTGCCGTCGTTGAGGAAGACGGTCACGGCGGAGGCGAGCGGAAGGATGTTCGTGACGACCACGCGGTTGACGTGGTCGGGGATCTCGACGCTGGTGCCGTTGTCGTCGACGACGGTGCGTGCGGCCGCGGAGGTCGCGGCCAGGGCGAGTGCGCCGCAGACGAGGGCGCAGTGCTTCAGATTGAAGGTCATTTTGCAGTGTCCAGCAGATTGCCGACGAGTGCGTCGAACGGGGCGCGCTCGAGAATGTTCACGATCCCGTTCCTGTACATGCGGCCCGAGCAGGCCTCGTGCGGGAAGGCGACGGTGCGGCCGACGCGGGCCTCCTCGGCGATGATGTCGAAGAGCGGGTCGGCGGCGAGTACCTCCGTGCCGCCGAGCATGGCGCGCAGGAGGTCCTCGGAAAGGTTCGAGGAGAGAATGGGTGCCTCGATGCCGAGGGACGGCAGGGGCGAGAGCGCCCTGCAGCTTCCGGGCTGCTCGAGGTTGACGGCCGCGGCCGTGCAGGCGGCGGCAAGGGGCTCTCCGAGCACGGCCGTGCGGGTGCCGCCCGCATCCGCGCCGAGGAAGTCGGCGGCGGGCACGCTGCAGCGGTTCTTAGCGGCCCATTCGACGGCCGCGTGCCAGCGGGGAGCAAGTCCGCCCACGGGCAGGCCGCAGACGTAGGGCGTGCCGAAGCAGCGCTCGAAGCACTGCGCGAGCGGAAGCCCGGACGAGCTCACGACGACGTTGACGCGCGCGGCCGCGGTGTTGGCGAGGGATTCGAGCTTGTCGCCCATCGCCCAGCAGGCGTTGATCGTGTAGCCTGCGCGTGCGGCGGCGGCCCTGAGGGACTCGAGCATGCCGCCTGTCGAGAAGTCGAGAGGCGTCGCGCCCAGAAGGTTGATGCCGAAGGACCCCGCGCGGGCGCCGTTGGGAACGACGAAGCGGCGCGAGAGTTCGATCCAGGCCTGTGCGCAGCCCACGCTGTAGGCGCGCATGGAGTTGGTCTGGACGGCGAAGGAGGGAATGCGGGTGCGGCTTTCGACGAGGCGGGCGATCCCCTTGAGGTCGACGCCAGTCATCATGGGAATGGGCGTGCCGGCGATGGCGACGAAGGCGGGCGTGAGCTTGCGGGCTGCGTCGACGATGTCGTCGATGATGCGGCTGTCGTTGCCGAGCACGGCGTCCATCTCGGTGAGTGCCGAGATGAAGACGGCCGAGGGCATCGTGTTCCAGCGGGGCTCGTCGTGCGTGGTGTAGGTCGAGTTGCAGCCCGAGGCGTCGTGGATGACGGTCATGCCGCCGAGTTCATAGAGGGCGCTTGCGACGCCCGAGCAGTCGGCCGTGTAGGTCGACATGGAGCTTTGCGTGTAGTCTAACAACATCCGTTGCACCCGTATCCCTTGACGCTGATGATGCGGTCGACGTCGACGGGCTCGCGTGCCGCAGTCGCAAGCGCGAGCGCGAGGCTTCTCACGCCGCCGTGACCCCACCAGGGGCCGCCCTCGATCATGTTGAGCATGTGGGTCGCCCCGGTGAAGAAGGCGGCCTTCTGGCCGATGGCCACGATGTCGTCGCGCTTTTCGGCGGGCGTCGCGAAGCGCATCTCGGGCACCGTCGTCGGATGCACGAGAATGCCGGGCGCCTTCTTGCGAAGAATCTCGAAGTCGGTCTTGTCCGCAGACAGGAAGCTGTCGCAGTAGAGGTCCGTGACGCGGATGCCCGACTCGACGAGGCGGCGTGCGAGCGCCACGGGGCGCGTCGTCGCCGTCTGGCAGATCGCCACGGGACGGCCCGCGAGCGCGTCGGCCGCCTGCGCGAGCGCGGTCCTGGCAGCGGACTTCTCGGCCGTGGTGTCCCAGAGCGGAATGCCCGTGAGTTCGGCGAGCGTTCCGAGCGAGTCGTCGATGCGCTGCTCGTTGTAGTCGAGCAGCAGCTGAAGGTGGCGCATGCCGTGGCGCTCGGCGAGGAACCTGCCCGCCTGAAGGGCCGCGGGATTGACCGTCACGACCCAGCGCGCATGCGCCATGCGGCGGTATTCCTCGTAGGTCGTCATGCCCGGGAGCTCGAAGAACGGGACGCCCGCCGCGTGTGCGGCGCGCGCGAAGTCACTCTCGGGGCCGAAGGCCTCGAGGGAGCCCGCCACAAGCAGGCCGCCCTTGGGAAGGTCGGCGGGCCTGAGGCCGTGGTAGAGCTGCCTGCGCATCTTGTTGTCGGGCGGCATCTCGCTCTTGCGGAGCGTGGGCGTCATGTAGCAGTCGGTGAAGACGACGTCGGGGAAGGCCTCGGAGAGCTTCCTGTAGGCCCAGCCGAGGTCGGCGCCCGAGAAGTGGTGCAGGCAGCTCGAGTAGACGAGGACTGCGGGCGGAAGCTTCGGGAGGCGCTCGAGGATGTGCGTGACGCCCTCGATGATCGTGTCCTCAAGCTGGCCGTCGCGCAGGTGCTCCTCGGTCACGGTGATCGTGGAGAAGCGGCGCTGCAGGCCGAGTTCGGCTGCGCTGAGCACGACGCCCCTGAGGCAGCCCTGGGCGCAGACGAAGATCTCGTGGCATTCGGGCACGAGCATGCCCACGTGCACGATGGTCCAGGGCCCACGCGCGGGCGGCGAGTATTCGAGGCCCTGCCTGAAGGGCACGGGCCAGTGCGCCTCGGAGAGCTTCGCCGTGGGTGCGGGAAGCACGCGTTCGGGCGTGTGTGCGAAGAGTCGGAGCATGGGCGGGCCTCAGAACGTGAAGCCGCCGCGGGCGGGCTCGGGCCTGGTGGCGGCGCAAGCCTCGACGAGACGGCGGGCAAGCTCGCGATAGCGGTCGGCCATGCCGGACGACGGCGCGTGCTCAAGGACGGTGAGTCCGAGCGCGTCCGCCTCCTGCACTTCGGCCGAGCGGGGCAGGCGGCCCACGATCGTCGTGTTGAGGTCGCAGGCGAGCTCCTCGACCTTCTCGGCCTCGCGGGGCACGTCGCGGGCGTTGAGGATGATGCCGCCGAGGCGGGCGTAGCCTCGCTCGGCGAAGGTCTCGACGGCCGTGGCGATGTTGGCGGCCGCATGAATGGCCATGTTCTCGCCCGAGGTGATGATGAAGACGTTCCTGGCCCAGCCGTCGCGGATGGGCATCGCGAAGCCGCCGCATACGACGTCGCCGAGCACGTCGAAGATCACGACGTCGGGACGAAGGATGTTGAAGGCGTCCTGGGCCCTGAGGGCCTCGAAGGCGGCGATGATGCCGCGGCCCGCGCAGCCCACGCCGGGACGGGGACCGCCCGCCTCGACGCAGAGGACGCCGCCCTTGCCCTCGACCACCATGTCGTCGAGCCTGAGCTCGGACTTGTGCTTCGTGCGCAGGAGCGAAAGCACGGTCTCGATCTTCGCGCCGCCGCGCAGGAGCGCGGTCGAGTCGGCCTTCGGGTCGCAGCCGACGAGCATCACCCTGCGGCCGTCCTGCGCAAGCGCGAGCGCCACGTTCGCTGCCGTGGTGGACTTGCCGATGCCGCCCTTGCCGTAGATCGCAAGGCAGGTCATCGGGTGCCGGGAAAGGGGCTTGCGGTCGTAGTCGAAGAAAACCGTATCAAGCGTCGGTGAGTCGAGCGTGGGCATGTGGATGGTCGTCCCGGTGGAGTGTTGGTTCGTGTTTTGCGCCTGCTTCGCGGCGCATCGGGCCGGCAGCCGGCTGTCTGTCCGCAGCCTGCTGGCTGAAGGGAAAGGCTATTCGAGGACGTGGCGGCCGTGGGCGTCCTTCTTCATGATGCGCTCCTGCTCGCGCTTCCAGTCCTTCTTGCTCTGGTCGGCGCGCTTTTCATATTCGCGCATGCCTCGTGCGAGTGCGACCGTCACCTTGACGCGGCCGCGGGTGAAGTGCAGGTCGAGCGGCACGAGCGTGTAGCCCGCGCGCTCCGTCTTGCCGATGAGCTTCATGATCTCGCGGCGGTGCATGAGGAGCTTTCGCGTGCGGTTCGACTCAAGCGTCACGTGCGTGCAGGCCTGGTCCGCAGGCGTCATGTGGGCGTTGCAGAGGAAGAGCTCGCCGTCGCGCACGTAGATGTGCGCGAGGTTGATCTGGGCGCGGGAGGCGCGAACGCTCTTGACTTCCCAGCCCTGGAGCACGATGCCGGCCTCGAACTTTTCTTCGATCGCATAGTCGTGGCGGGCGCGCTTGTTCTGAATGAGTGCCATGATGTTTCTCTTGTTCTCTTGTATTGCGTTCTTTTGATTCTTGTCGTCCTGCTTCCGTACGGTCGGCGTCCGTTTCGTGCAAACTGCACGGCAATCTTGTATTGTAAGGCTTTTTACGCGGCTCCGAAGCCCTTCGGACACGGCCGCGGACGGCTTTTCTAAAGGGGCGATCATGCGTGTGGAAGTGTTGTTCGTGAATGAGGCGGGCGTGACGGCCGAAACGGTCGAAGCGCCCGATGGCGCCGCGGCCTCCGAGGTTCTCGGACTGGCGGGCGCATCAATGCCTGTGGGGGCGGGGCTCGCCGTCTTCGGCCGCCGCATCGAGCCTTCGACGAAGCTTCACGAGGGCGATCGGCTCGAGGTCGCGGGCGCGCTCGTCTGTGATCCCAAGAAGGTTCGCCGCGCACGCGCCGAAAGCCAGGGCGACGTGCGCGTCGTCACCTGCGGCCGCCACGGCGGGCGCAGGCGCCTCGCCAAGACTGCGCAGTAGTCTGCAGCCGGCTTGTGTGCGGCACGGAAAATGCAGAAAGGGGGCCTTGGCGGACAACCTCAGGGCAAACCCTTTGTTACAATGGCAAATTGCTGCAAACAATTCCGGACGCATCCCCACTCAGTCCGGACGCGGAACGGCCGATCCCCCGACCGTCCGTGCAGGGGTGCGGATTCCGCCGCCCCTGAAGCTGCGCCTCCTGAAACAAAAAGACCGAGAAGGAAAACCACAAAACATGAACTGGCTCAATGACATCATCGGCGTGATCAACAATTATCTTTGGTCCTACGTCCTCATCGTGATGCTGATCGGCATCGGCCTCTGGTTCACGGTCCGCACGCGCTTCGTGCAGATCCGCTGCATTCCCGAAATGTTCCGCCTGATGACCGAGGGCGCGGGCGCCAAGCCGCGCGAGGGCCACATCTCGACCTTCCAGGCCTTCTGCGTCTCCACCGCCTCCCGCGTGGGCGTGGGCAACATCGCCGGCATCGCCATCGCGGTCGCCACGGGCGGCCCCGGCGCCGTCTTCTGGATGTGGGTGATCGCCACGATCGGCGCCGCGTCGGGCTTCGTCGAGTCCACGCTCGCCCAGATCTACAAGGCCCCGCGCAAGGGCGGCGGCTTCGTGGGCGGTCCCGCCTACTACATCGGCAACGTGATCGGCTCCTCTTTCTTCGCGAGCGTCTTCGCGGTGCTCCTCGCCGTTACCTACGGCCTCATCTTCAACTCCGTCCAGGCCAACACCATCAGCCTCTCGATGCAGACCTCGTTCGGCTTCGACACGCAGATGACGGGCCTTGCGATCGCGGGCTTCACGGCCCTCGTGATCTTCGGCGGCCTCACCCGCATCGCCAAGGTCGTGGGCGTGATGGTTCCCGTCATGGCCGGCGCCTACATCCTCGTCGCGCTCGCCGTCACGGCGCTCAACATCACGATGGTGCCCGAAGTGCTCGTCACGATCGTGCGCTGCGCCTTCGACTTCGACGCCGTCCTCGGCGCGGGCTTCGGCATGGCCCTCATGACCGGCATCAAGCGCGGCCTCTTCTCGAACGAGGCCGGCATGGGTGCGGTCCCCAATGCCGCCGCCACGGCCGACGCGACCCACCCCGCCAAGCAGGGCCTCGTGCAGGCGCTCGGCGTCTACTTCGACACGCTCGTCGTGTGCACGGCCTCCGCCATGCTCGTGCTGCTCACCCCGGGCTGGGCCGACTCCGGCAAGACCGGCATCGAGCTCATCCAGCAGACGCTCACGGGCCAGCTCGGCACCTGGACGAACGCCTTCATGAGCGTCACGGTCCTTTTCTTCGCCTTCAGCTCGATCATCGGCAACTACTTCTACGGCGAAATCAACATGGACTTCATCAGCCGTCATCCGGCCGCGCTCTGGATCTACCGCGCCTTCGTCGTGATGATGGTCTACCTCGGCTCCGTCGCCTCGCTCGGCCTCGTCTGGAACCTCGCCGACCTCTTCATGGCCCTCATGGCCATTGTCAATCTGGTTGCCATCGCGATCCTCGGCAAGTACGCCTTCATCGCGCTCGACGACTACGTCAGCCAGAAGAAGCGCGGCATCCTCAACCCGGAATTCGATCCGAGCGTCATGCCGAACCACCGCGGCATCCTCTGCTGGCCGCGCCACAAGGAAGAGGAGATCGAACAGTGCTGATGCCGGCCTGATTGATCCTGTTCCGACACTCTGAAAACGCCCGTCACGCGCCGAGATGCGCTGACGGGCTTTTTCGTGCCCGAAGACGGCGGAGAGGGGATGGTGGGGGACGGTGGTGAGCATCACCTTGGTATTACCTCTCGAGAGGTATTTTCGTGCGGAAGACTGTGGGACAGGGTATCCGGCGGTCATTGGGAATAACCCTCCACCATCACCTCGGAAGGGTTTAAGAAAGGCTTAAGCAAACTTAAAATTTTGAAAAAGACGAGGACCTCGCCAGACCCCGCGCGACGGCCTTGTCACAGGAGAACAACATGCATAAACAGCTCACCCCCGTCGCCGCCGCGCTTGCGCTTCTCGGTCTTCTCGCGGGCGCTCCCGCCCAGGCGGCCGACAATCAGTGCGCAGCCTGCCACGCCAACGTCGCCAAGGATCATGCGGGCGCCGCCCACAAGGATCTCGCCTGCACGACGTGTCACACCGGCACCGAAGCGCATCTCAAGGACATGAAGAAGCGTCCGGCCGTCAACATGGACCCGGCCCAGTGCGGCGCCTGCCACCAGCAGCAGTACAAGTCCGCCTTCATGACGTCCGACCGTCCCGCCCGCCAGTCGAAGAAGGCGGCCGGCGGTCCTGCACCCGACCCGTTCTTTGACCGCGCGCTCGGCGGCCACGGCTTCACGAAGGAGCACGACCTTCCGCGCGCCCACACGTTCATGGCGATCGACCAGTTCATCGTCGACCGTGCGTTCGGTGGCCGCTTCGAGCCCAAGGACGGCTGGCTCTACACGACGCTTGAGGGCGGCAAGTCCTACAAGGCCTGGGACGTCCTCAAGGACAACTATCCCGACAACAACGAGCAGAAGGCCCACAAGCCGGGCACGGCCGCTGCCGCCAACGGCGTGTGCTGGTCCTGCAAGTCGACCGACCTGATGCTCGACTGGGCCTACATGGGCGACAAGGCCGAGGGCGCGAAGTTCCACCGCGGCTCCAACCCCGTTGACGTCGTTCGGAACGTCCAGCACGGCATGAACTGCAACTTCTGCCACGACCCGCACAGCGCCAAGCCGCGCATCATGCGCGACGCCCTGATCGACGCGATGACGCGCGAAGGCAAGATGAACGTCTACAAGGACTTCGCGGCCCGCCAGGCCAAGCTTGAGGTCAAGGACGTCGGCGTCCGCGGCTTCGACCGCAAGGTCGCCATGCTCGACCGCGCCGACTCCCGCCTGATGTGCGCCCAGTGTCACGTCGAATACGTCTGCAACCCCGGCATGAACGTCAAGACGGGCGAGAAGGTCGGCTTCGACAGCCGTCTCACGAACCTCTTCCCATGGGTCAACGCCGACCAGATCGAGGCCTACTACGATGAAGTCGGCTTCCGCGACTTCAAGCACAACCTCACCGGCGCGACGCTCGTCAAGATGCAGCATCCCGACGCCGAAACGTACTTCGGCTCGAAGCACGACAAGGCCGGCGCCGACTGCGCTTCCTGCCACATGCCCAAGGTGAAGGACGAAAACGGCAAGACCTACACGATGCACTGGGCCACCTCGCCCAAGCACTACGTGAAGGAGACCTGCCTCTCCTGCCACAAGGACAAGAACGAGAAGCAGATGGTCGCCGCGATCGACGCGATGAAGGGCCACTTCGACGGCAAGGTCCGCGAAGCCGAATCCCGCATGAACGACATGTTCAACGCGTTTGAACTCGCCAAGACCGTCGGCGTGTCCGAAGAGGTCCTCGCCAAGGCCCGCAAGCTCCACGAATCCGCTCACATCAACTGGGAATACTGGACTGCCGCCAACGGTGCGTACTTCCACAACCACGACATGGCCGTGCGCAGCCTCGCCAAGTCTGCCAAGGCAGCCTCCGACGCCACCGCGCTGCTGAGGAAGGCCATTGACGAAAAGGCCGCTACCAAGAAGTAATCCGCCTCGGGCTCCCTTCGGGGCCCGGCGATGATCCGACGAAACGGGCGTCTCCTCGCGGAGCCGCCCGTTTCATATATAGTGATGGGACAAACACGACCTGCGCTCCGAGCGCAGGCAGACGAACAACGCCTCCGGAACGAACGCACATGTCCGACGAAATCCTTCTCTATCTCATCCTCCTTCTGATGCTCGTCCTGGCCGTCGGAGCGCTCGTGCCGTCGCTCCTTCGCGTGGGCAGGGAGGAGGCGAGCGTCGAGCGCGAGGACAAGGCCTACGGCTCGGCCGTGACCGAGGCGCTGAGGCGACAACGCGCCCAGCTCGACGAGGACTTGAAGTCGGGCGCCGTGAGTGCGGAGCAGTACGAGATTCTCGCCGACGATCTTCGCCGCCGCGCGCTCGAGGAACACGACGCGGTCTTCCACGATCCCAACGACGGCGCAGGCCGCCGTGCGGGCAGCTTCTCGGGCCCCGTCGTGACGGCCGCCGTGGTGGCGGGCGTCACTGCGGTTTCGGTCGGCCTCTATGCCGTGAACGGCGCGCCCGAGCTCATCGGGCTTGAGAAGGCCCAGGCGGTCTACGACGGACGCGCCGATACGCCCTCGATCGAGCGCTACCTCGAGTCGAGCCCGAAGGACGGCCGCGCCTGGGTGCTGCTTGCGCGCCGTCATGTCGACGAGGAGAACTTCCCGAAGGCGGCCGAGGCCTACCGCAGGGGACGCGCCGCGAACGCCAAGGTGAAGGCCGATCCGGCCGTGATGCTCGAACTCGCCGCCACGCTTCTCACGATCGGCGGTCCCGACAGCATGCGCGAGGCCCAGCCTCTGGCGCAGGGCGCTGTCGAAGGACGGCCCGGTGACATGAAGGCCGTCGAGATCCTGACCGTTGCGGCCTCCGCCAACGAGGACTGGCGTACGGCGGCCGAAAGCCTCTCGCTTCTCATGAGTACCATGAATCCCGACACGCCCGAGTACGTCCAGTACGAGATGACGCTCAAGCGCCTGCGCGAGCTCGCGGCCTCGCAAAAGACGCCGCTTCCTTCGACTTCCCGCTGAGCTTCACCTGAATTCCGACTGAAGTCCGACTGAGCGCGGGCGGTTGGACGAGGGTAGAATTTTCTGGTCGGAGCCCGTTCTCCGGCAATGTAGCTTCTCAAGCCCCCCTCGTAACCGACAAGAAGGAATTTTTCAATGAATATCCGCAAGGCCTTTCTGCTCAAGGCCGTTCCCGCCGCCTGCGCACTCTTCGCGGCAGGAACGATTTTCGCCGCCGACCGCGCCGATCTGATGGGCTACGTGCCCGGCGCCGAGGTCATGAAGGTCGACGTGACCGACGGCCGCATCGACACGATATCGGGCATCATCTACAGTCAGATCAAGTCCCAGCGCTCGATCCGTCAGCTGCGCATGACGGTGATGACGCCGCGCACGAAGGCGAGGAAGCCCGCCGTGGTCTACTTCCCCGGCGGAGGCTTCACCTCCGCCGACCACGAGAAGTTCATCGAGATGCGCCATGCGCTCGCCCGCGCGGGTTTCGTCGTGGCCGCAGCCGAATACCGCACCGTGCCCGTCAAGTTCCCGGCGCTCGTCGAGGACGGCAAGGCCGCCGTGCGCTACCTGCGCGCGCATGCCGATGAGTACGGGATCGATCCCGAGCGCATCGGCGTCATCGGCGACTCCGCGGGCGGCTACCTCGTGCAGATGCTCGGCGCCACGAACGGCGAGAAGGCGTTCGACAAGGGCGACTTCACGAACGTCTCCTCCGACGTGCAGGCCGTCTGCACGATCTACGGCATCTCGGACCTGACCTCCATCGGCGAGGGACTCGATCCGGCTCAGGCCAAGGTCCACGCCTCGCCCGCCGTGACCGAGGCGCTCCTCGTGCACGGTCCCGCCTTCGGCAAGTCTCCCGGCGGGAGCATTCTCTCCGACCGCGAGAAGGCCATGAACGCAAGCTCGCTCGGCCACATCGACGGCAGCGAGCCGCCGTTTCTCATCATGCACGGCTCGGGCGACCGCCTCGTGAGCCCGATGCAGAGCGCACATCTCGCTCAGGCTCTCAGGAAGGCCGGCACCGACGTCGAGTACGTCCTCGTCGAGGGCGCAGGCCACGGAGATCTGCCCTGGTTCCAGAAGCCCGTCATCGAGCGTGTCGTGAAATTCTTCGAAAAGAGGCTTGGCAGTCCCGCAAAGGATGCCGCCGAGGGCAACAACCTCTGACGGCCCACCCCGCAGTCGATTTCAATGGCCCGCACGAGCCCTGCTCTCTGCGGGCCTTTTTGCGTCCGGGAGGAAGAAAAATTTATTTTACGTGTCGTAGAAAAACATATTGACAGTCGAATATAAAAAATTCTATAATGTGCTCAATCGATGAAAGCGCTGCTCTGTAACGACATTGAACGTTAAGAGGGCAGGCTGGTCTTGATGCTGGACAACATTTTTCTATATATAGGAAATTATCCGGCTCTGGAGGACCGCCGGCCCTGCAGGTGCTTTAGGCGATGAGAACCCCCGCGTCCTTTCGAATGACAGCCCCGGTTTCGGAGGACGTGAACCAGACTCTTAAGGAGAGCACAATGAATCAACAGGAAAAGGCCGAGCGCTTCACCGAGCTCATGACGCGCTTCACGTCCGTGCTGGGCAAGATTCTCCCGGACGACGTCGCCACCCGCCTTGCCGAACTTCGCAAGGAGCAGACTTCCGACATCTCCCGCATCGTGTATGACGCGATGTTCGACGACCTTGCCGCCGCCCGCCGCCTCAATGTCCCGCTCTGTCAGGACACGGGCGTCATCCAGTACTACATCGAGGTGGGTGCCAACTTCCCGCTTCTTTCCGAAATGCGCGCCTGCCTTGACGAGGCCGTCCGCCGCGCCACGATCGAGGCGCCGCTTCGCCAGAACGCCGTCCAGATCTTCGACGAGCGCAACACGGGCAACAACACGGGCGTTCGCGTGCCCTGGATCGACTGGGAGATCATTCCCGACTCCGACAGCTGCCTCATTCACGGCTACATGGCCGGCGGCGGCTGCTCGCTGCCCGGCGCCGCCAAGGTGCTGATGCCCGCCGAAGGCTACATGGGCATCGTGAAGTTCATCTTCGACGTGATCTGCGATCGCGGCGTCAACGCCTGCCCGCCGCTCCTCGTGGGCATCGGCATCGCCGGGAGCGTCGAGGTTGCGGCCGAGCTTTCCAAGAAGGCCCTGATGCGTCCCGTGGGCTCGAAGAACGCCAACGAGATCGGCGCCGACTTCGAGAAGATGATCGAGGAAGGTCTCAACAAGATCAACATCGGTCCGGGCGGCCTGACGGGGACGAAGTCCGTGATGGGCGTCAACGTCGAACAGGCCGCGCGCCATCCGTCCTGCCTTGCCGTGGGCGTTTCCACGGGCTGCTGGGGCCACCGCCGCGCCACGATCCGCATCAATGCGGACATGAGCTACGAAATGATCAGCCACAAGGGCATGACGCTCTGATTTGGGAGAACAGCAAAATGACGAAGAAAGTTCTGACGACACCGGTTTCCGACGCCGACATCGAGTCCCTGAAGATCGGCGACGTGTTCTATCTCTCCGGCGCCCTCATCACGAGCCGCGACATGGTTCACTTCCGCCATGTCGAGGAAGGCATGGACCTTCCGTACGACCTCGCCGGCAAGGCCATCTTCCACGCCGGTCCCATCATGGTTCCCGACGACAAGAGCCGCTCCGGCTTCCGCGTTGTCTCCATCGGCCCGACGACCTCCATGCGCATGGAGAAGTACGAGCGCGAATTCCTCAGGAAAACGGGCGTGAAGATCGTCGTCGGCAAGGGCGGCATGGGTCCCGAGACTGCTGCCGGCTGTCAGGAAAGCAAGGCCGTGCACTGCGTCTTCCCGGGCGGCTGCGCCGTGCTCGCCGCCGAATGCGTCGAGGAGGTCGAGGAGCGCCACTGGCCCGAACTCGGCCAGCCCGAGTCCATGTGGGTCATGCGCGTCAAGGAGTTCGGTCCGCTCATCGTCTCGATCGACGCCCATGGTGGCAATCTCTTCGAGAAGAACAAGGCCGAGTTCAACAGGCTCAAGGAGCCGATCGTCGAGGAGATCTGCAGCAAGGTGAACTACCGCCATTGATGACTGCAGTGGCCGGGCCCGGTCCGACCGGGCCGTTCCTCGGAAAAGGAAGTGAAGAAGCCCCAGAAGATCGGGTAGGAGCCCGTGGATTATTTCCACGGGC